>JAGVDA010000198.1 GCA_020058975.1 Thermosynechococcus sp. WC_1
GCAGGGTCACAACCACGGTGGCTAACACAATCCCTGGCGTATTGAAAATAAATTTGAGACCTAAGGTATTGAATGCTGGCCCCAGCCAACCATTTGTGCCATAGAGCAGCACTAACATCAGACCCACCACCACCGGAGAAATGGCAAAGGGCAGGTCGAGGATGCTAATGAGGAGCGATCGCCCCCAAAACTGATTGCGTGCCAGCACCCAAGCGGCACACAGCCCAAACACGGTATTCAGCGGAACCGAGATGGCGGTGGCAATCAGCGTTAACCGCACGGCAGACAGGAAATCAGGAGAGGCGATCGCCGTCAAAAACTCTCCAAACCCCTTATGGAACGCCTCGTAAAATACGGCAACAGCAGGGATAAACAGCACCAGCGCTAAATACGCGATCGCAATCCCAATGAGCAGTGGTGGCCCGAAAAGAGACCCACGGGTATGTCTCGCAGCATTACTTTGCGGCATATCGTCGTCCCCACTGCTGTAGCGCATTAATGACAAACAGCATCACCAGCGAAATCAGCAGCAACACCGTGCCAATTACCGTTGCGCCAGCATAGTCGTAGGCTTCGAGGCGCTGAAAGATCAAGACGGGCGCAATGAGATCCTTAAACGGAATGGCAGACGACACCAGAATCACCGAGCCATATTCCCCCACCGCCCGTGAAAACCCCAAGGCTACCCCCGTCAACATCGGCGGAATCAGCGGCGGCAAAATCACCTTCAAAAACGTTTGTCGATCTGTTGCACCCAACGCCCAAGCTGCTTCTTCTGCTTCTTTCTCCATTTCCTGCAAAACAGGCTGGAGCGTCCGCACAATGAAGGGCAGCGAGATAAAAATCATCGCAACCAAAACGCCGAGTCGCGTAAAGGCAATTTTGATGCCAAAGGGCGCAAAGAGCTGACCAATCCAGCCTTTATCGCTATAGACCGTCGCCAGCACTAGACCTGCAACTGCGGTCGGTAAAGCAAAGGGTAAATCTACTGCTGCATCCATAAGCTTGCGCCCTGGAAACTCGTAGCGCACCAGCACCCAGACCACCAATGTGCCCATGACACCATTAATTAATCCTGCGGCTAAGGAGGTGACAAAGGTAACGTCATAGGCAGAAAGCGCAACGGGTGAAGTGGCAATGCGCCAAAATTCAGCAGGCCCCACGCTAATCGACTTTGTGAGCAGTGCCGAGATGGGCAGCAGCAGCATAATCACCAGGTAGGCGATCGTCACGATCCACGGTAGAGAACCCCTCTTGTAGAAAGGGATTGATTTTTGAACTTTCGGTATTTGTGCCCCAGAGATAGGGACTTCCAGCGTACTAGCCAATCGTAGAATCTCCTCGATTCAAAGCGAGATTGAATAAATAGGGTTGGGTTTCGGCTTCGCTCAACCCTCGCCAATACAGGATTTGAGGGTTGAGCGAAGTCGAAACCCGTTGTAAGACTCAAAACCACTTCGCATCTCAGCGAAAAGACCAGCTCTTTTGAGTTGCAGCGGCATCGGTCAACACTTCAATGCGGAGCTGAGTCAAATACGCCAACGCTGCTTCAATTCGGGCAGGAATGCCGTGCAGTTCTAAATCAAACCAACCCGACTCACGAGAATTAGTGGCTAAGAGCGCACTTAAAATATTCACATCTAGCCCATAGCGCGTGGTTAGGGTTGAAATAACAGGCTCTCGTGCATACTGCTGCGGAATTTGAATTTGAATCCGTTGACGAACGCGATGAGCAAATTCTTCTGAAACAAAACGTGGGGAACTGAGTCCACGCTCCGCTGAGCTGCTGCTGGCAATGGGGTCAGAATTAAAAATCATTGGTGTGCCCTCTAACAATTAAGATTTAAGACTTAGATCACGAATTTAATAACGTCCAATTTTTAGAAAACCCTCATGTATGTAAGGGCGGGTTTAGCTGATACTGCACTGGAGAATCCCAAATTTGTCGGCAAAACCCGCCCCTACAAAACCTGGATGCTATTTTCATTTCTTAGAAATCTTGGTCTGAAGCTGGTCAAAGATGGCTCCATCCTTAAAAAACTTTTCGTCAATCTTGCTCCAGCCCCCAAAATCTTTAACAGTGATCAGCTTTTTGACCTTGGGGAACTGCGTCTCAACTTCTTTGAGAACCGTGGCATCTACGGGGCGGAAGCCGACTTTGGCATACTCGCGCTGGGCTTCAGGGGTATAAAGAAACTGCACAAAGGCTTCCGCCACTTTACGGGTGCCATGCTTGTCTACGTTTTTATCTACCACCGCCACGGGTGCATCAATAGAGATATTGGTATCGGTGGGAATGTTAAAGGGTTGGGTATCGCCTTTGAGCTGGGCAAGCAGCACCTCGTTTTCGTAGTTAATGAGGACATCCCCTTGCCCCTGCTTGTAAAACACATCGCTAGATTCACGGGCATCTTTGGGCAAGACAGGCGTATTTTTGAGGACGCTTTCTGCAAAAGTCAACGCTTTAGATTCATCGCCTCCGGTTAGAGCCACTGAACCCCACAGGGCTAAGAAATTCCATTTTGCGCCGCCAGAGGTTTTGGGGTTAGCGGTAATCACCTTAAGCTTGCCGTCTCCAAGCTCAGACCATGTTTCAACCTTAGGCTTACCTGGGCGCGTCACCAGTGCAGCGACGGAGTGGGTCACGATGGCATCGTTGGGAGCCTCTTTTTCCCACCCACTTTCTATTAAGCCTGCCTTCTCAATTTTTTTGACATCTCCTGCTAAGGCAAGCTGCACAATGTCTGCCTCTAGCCCATCAATCACGGCACGAGTCTGAGAGCCAGAACCACCATAGCTTTGCTCAAACGTCACATCCTGACCCGTTTTGGCTTTCCATTCCGCCACAAACTTCGGAATGATTTTCTCGTAAGCCTGCTTGGTGACGGCATAAGACACCAAAGTCAGCTTGGCGCTGCTGGCACTTGCCGCCCCTGAGGCACCAGGCGCAGTATTAGTAGCATTCTCAGCGTTGCCGCTGCCATTACACCCAGACAGCAAGACTCCCATTAAGCCACAGACCGCCATCACGTTCCGCACCTGAGAACGATGCGACCTAAATAGGGACACTGCGTCTGAACGATTCATAAAGGCATTCCTCTAACAAGAAAACAAATGAGTAGCCTGCACTACACAACAAGCACCAAACAATCTTACATAAATTTTGATTGAATTTCAATTCATTTAAGAATTATTTTGAAAATTCTTTCTCTTGTTTCTAGGGGGTGTTTAAATTCCATGTCAAAATTAGGACATGAGTCAGATTCTGAAGCTTTCTTGCTTTAAGGGTTCTGCCGTTTTGAACTCTAGTGGTATTGGGCACATCAAGCCCGATAGCCGCTGCCTCCACAAACTTTTTAGTGTCAAATTGCAATGACTAGCACTGCTAAAGCGCCCAAAGCAGGCGTTATGAAACCGTCTGCTGAGCCGTCAGTCGAACAGATCGTTGTGCAAAACTATTTGTTTCAGGGGTTGAGTACGGCAGCATTGGCTAAGGTTTTGGATTGGTCAACCTTGAGTTCAGAGAAGCTGTACTCTAATCGCCCTGTTTATACGGCCTATCGTCCAGGCGTTTCGCTTGAGTTTCTTTACTTGATTGTGTCGGGGGGGCCTGTGGTCGTGCGAAGCAGCCCCCTTGATCGCATCATTGCCCTTCACTACCCTGGCGGCTGTTTTGGGTTTGGCAGCTTGCCCATTGGGTTTGGCAAGATTAGTCTGGGGTTTCCTAGTTTGGTGGAAGCCTACAAAACAACAGATGTGCTGAAGGTTCCCGTTGAGGCGGTACAGCGGCTTTATGAGACTCAAGAGGGTTTTCGCGATCGCTACAACCTGCTGTTTGAGCTGCACGAAAAGTTTCAGTATCATCTGCTCAACTGTGGAGCTTATCCACCGCAGGCCGTTGCGACGCTCTTTCGGGGCTTAATTTATCAAGAGCGAGACTTAGGCAATCAGCCAGATCAGTTTGGTGTTTATACCTTTGATTTGCCGATCGACATTATTGCCCGTACCAGCCAGCTTAACCACCGCACGGTGGAGCAGGTCTTAAAAGGCATGGAGCAAAATCAGCTCATTGAAACAGCCCGCTCTAGCGATCTCTCTGGAGACACCATTCGGGTGCTCAATGCTGAAGGGATGAAAGAGGTGTATAGCACCACTCGCGGCAAGGTGCAGTGGTGGCCGCTCAAGTGAAAAATTAACCCAGACACGAGTAATGACCGCTGTATGAATGGTCTATTGAGCGCTGTTTTGGCTGGGATGATCTCCTTTATTGCGACGAATCTAGACGACATCCTGATTCTGATGATCTTTTTCTCGCAAGTTAGCGCCACCTTTCGCCGCCATCATATTGTTTTGGGTCAATATTTGGGATTTGCGACGCTATTGCTTATCAGTCTTCCTGGTTACTTTGGCGGCTTAGTTTTGCCCAAAGCTTGGGTAGGGCTGCTGGGGTTTCTGCCCGTCTGGATTGGGATGAGCCAGTTACTGAAAAGGGAGTCTGACAAACCAGAAGTGAAAGCCGTATCAAATGAACGGACTTTTGAACCCAAGGCTTCTATGATGTCTTTCTTGAAGCGCTTACTCAGTCCGCAAGTTTATCAAGTGGCGGCAGTAACAGTTGCCAATGGGGGAGATAACGTTGGAATTTACATCCCGCTGTTCGCCAGCAGCAGCTTACCTAGACTGGCTGTGATGATCAGCATTTTCTTGGTTTTGGTGGGGATTTGGTGCTGGATTGCCGAGCGTGTGACAAGGCAATGGGCGATCACCACCCTCCTCACAGGCTACGGACACCGCGCCATGTCGTTTGTGTTGATGGGGCTAGGTCTGTACATTTTGGCAGACAGCGGCAC
>JAGVDA010000297.1 GCA_020058975.1 Thermosynechococcus sp. WC_1
CGAACTGACGTTCACTACCCCATAATCACCCAAGGTAGAGAGCTGCTGAAAGCTTTCGCAGTAGTCCTCAACCGCAGCGTCTAGCGGCGTAATTTTTGATTTACCCAGATTGACCCCAATTGGAATTTTGGGTAGCCCCGTTTTTTGAAGTGCCGCACTGCGACTTTGAGAAGCGGTGAGGACACGCGCCATCTCAGCCGCGCCACTATTGTTAAAGCCCATCCGGTTAATGGCGGCTTGGTCGGCGGGTAGACGAAACAGTCGCGGCTGAGGGTTCCCAGGCTGAGGGTGGGCGGTCACGGTGCCTAGTTCTGCAAAGCCGAAACCGAAGGCAGGCCATACGTTACTACCTACGCCATCTTTATCAAATCCAGCCGCTAGACCAATCGGATTTGGGAAGTCTAATCCCCACAGCGTTTGAGCCAAGCAATCATCAGACCAGCCGAGACGACTATAGATTTGCTGAAGCGTCCAACGTCCCCAACGGCGATCACAGTTTTGATCGAGGCGATCGCAAACGTCCATAAACTGACGATGGACTGCTTCTGGATCGGCCTTAAGACCAGAGAATATCAATGGACGTAAGGCAAGTTGATAAATATCCACCCGTGTTGTTAGTCCTGCTATGGCCTCATAGCTTAAGCTTACCTAACGATGCACAACCGTCGCAGGTGCAGCAATCTCCTCTTCATGGTTAGCGCTGACCAGCATAGACTGAAGCGCCGTCAGCCCTTTCTTAACTTGGCGCGATACCGTCACCGCGCTAATACCGAGTAGCTCTGCGGTTTCTTTTTGGGTTAGGTCGTGGAAAAAGACAAACTCTAAAACTTCGCTGGTGCGTTTTTCAAGCTTAGTGAGGGCAAACTGGAGCCGGATTTGATCTTCTTGCGCCAGTTGAAAGCTGCGGTATTGCCGATCTGGCAGAAGGTCTACTAGAGAACCTGCATCGTTCTCATCATTATTGTGCAGCGGTGCATCCAGGCTAAGAATAGAGCGGTTATAGACAGACAGCTTAACTTCTTGCCATTCTGCCTCAGATACCCCCAGCGCCTCTGCCATTTCAGCATCATCTGGGGTGCGGTTGAGCTGAGTCCGCATTTCTTTGTTGAGCGTTACCGCCTGCCGCTGTAAATCTTGCCACCGTCGTGGAATTCTGACCTGAGGGCACTTGTCTCTTAGGTAATGCTGAATCTCGCCTCGGATATAAGGCACTGCAAAAGAGCTAAAGGCGTGACCTTTCCCTGGCTCAAAGCGTTCGATGGCATGAATAAGGCCAATGCTGCCCACCTGAAGTAAGTCATCAAAGCTTTCAGTACATTGGTTCACCCAGCGATGGGCTTCTTTGCGTACCAGCCCCAAATTCATCTGTACCAACTGATTGCGTTTTTCAGTGGTGGGGTGCTGTTGATAAGCTTGCAGCAGCTCAAGACTTTCGCTTTTTAGCTCAGAGGGAGAGGTTGCCAACATTTTTTTAAAGGGCTGTATTCACAAAAGAGGTCAACAAGTCTGGCTTAGCACTGACATCTGACTCAGCTCTCCTGGTCAAGAGGCTTATCTTTTTGCAGTATCAATCTCTCCTAAGAGTACGAAGGATGGCGCTGACAAAGCATCAGGAAAATCACGGAAATCCAAGATGGAGAGAATTGCGTTGCTTGCCCTTTAATCTGGAGGCACATGGCAAGCCCCATGATTTTTCGATCTAAAAAATGGTGTTTTAACCCAAAATCTTGATCGATGGAAGTTGAGCATAAAACCTAAGGTCTTTTGCCAGAGAGCTTTTCAGAACGCGATTAACCCAACGACAAAGCTGTTTATAAAAATTTACATTTTTTAGGTGTATAAACGGTTGAC
Source organism: Thermosynechococcus sp. WC_1 (assembly GCA_020058975.1). Taxonomy (GTDB): domain Bacteria; phylum Cyanobacteriota; class Cyanobacteriia; order Thermosynechococcales; family Thermosynechococcaceae; genus JAAURS01. The sequence goes on from JAGVDA010000297.1 coordinate 1,852, forward strand.
TTTTAAAAAGTCTCTTTTTCTTTTTCCCATAAGGGTTTGAGGCGACTCCGTAGAATTACGGATAGCTGAACGTGGCGATACCGTAAAACCCTTAAAAGAGAGCTATAGTCAGTTTTGTTAGTATTCCCAGTTTTGGGTGCGGTTGTACATCTCAACGACGATTAATTTTGATGGATACTGTCATTCAGGCGTTCCCAGCCAATATCCAGCGCAGCGCCATTTCCAATCTACGGCTGATGCTAGATTGTGCCGATGAGCGCCAGTGGGAATCATGGCTTGCGTTGGGAATGTTCTATGGCGTTACAACAAATCCGCTGCTGTTAGAAAGCGCGAAAGTGCCCTGCCAGGTAGAGACATTACGGGTGCTGGCAAAGCGGGCGCTAGACTACGGCGTGCAGGAAATCCAGCTCCAGGCTTGGGGTGGAGCTGTAGATCAATATGTTTCGATAGGCCATCGCTTAGCAGACATTGATCCGCGTGTGGTCGTGAAGGTTCCGGCCACGAAAGTGGGGACAGCGGCGGCGGTACAGCTCATTCGGGCTGGGGTGCGCGTCACAATGACGGGCATTTATGCGGTGCCACAGGTGTTAATTGCGGCGGCGATTGGTGCAGAGTATGCGGCACCCTACTTAGGTAGAATCCACGATTCTGGGCGCAATGGTTGTGAAGACGTAGGATTGATGCAGCGATCGCTCAATGGCGTTAACAGCACTCTGCGCCTTTTGGTGGCGAGCATTCGCCGAGCTGAAGATATATCGGTTCTGGCAGCGCAGGGACTCAATACGTTTACGGTTTCAGTGGCGATC
>JAGVDA010000112.1 GCA_020058975.1 Thermosynechococcus sp. WC_1
CCTTCCGCTAAAAGAGATAATTCGTCATACCCAACAATAGTTACCCGACCTTGAGCTTCTTTATCAAAATCTACTGAAACTCTAAAAGATCTGCCGAAAATAACTCGCCCTTGAAATTCTGACTGAAATGGAACTGGCTCAGCTTTCGATGTTTTAAATTTAATTCCCCAATTTTCATTGGGTGTAAATGTGTCTGTATATTTACCAGCCGCACCGCCCTCTTCTCCTGGCCCATAGGGATTATCAACTACTACTGTAAAACGGCAAGGTTCATAAACACTTTCTTCTACTCGAACCTCTCTGACATCAACCAAGAAATCATCGGAGTTGCTTATGCTTTGGTGCTCAAGCTCAAGTGTATTTTTATAAAAATCGGACGGAACCTGATCTCGTGGATAAGCACTTGAGGGGGAATTACTTTGAGATGCAACCATAGCTTTTTTCTCATTTAGCAAAAAAAATTAAGTAGTTGATTAAAAGTTAGAGGTGAAAATTCCTGAGAGAAGGGAGGCATATCCAGCTAAACCACTTCTCTGAGCTGAGGTTGGATCCTGCACGCCTGCCGAAGCAAGATTAGTTGCTTTTTCATCTTCAGCTTCTTTGAGAGACACATTCACGACAGCTCTAACTGGAGTACCATCCGGCAGAAATTTAGTCAACGTATACGAGAAGTCTTGAATGAAGCAACGCCGCATATACTGGACAGACCCACAAACAAAACGATAAACCGGAGGACGTTTCATGTTGTCAATAAACTTCATCCCCTCCTGAAATGGAGTGATATAGCTAAGGACATTTTTTCCTTCTTCATAGGTATCAAAAATAACATCTTTCATTTCATACATATTAGACATTTTCTTCTCAAAGCTGGGTTTAGGTGCACCTGAACCCAAATTATTTGCGCCTGTATTATCCTGAATTTTATTTCCTTGAATTCCTTTGATTTCGGCAGGGTTGAACATAAAAATAATGTCTGGTTTTCCGCCATCTTCAGGAATTAAAGTTATGGTTTGAATATTCATTCTTTATATTGTCTCTAAAATTAATTATGCCGCGATAAAGTCTGTTAACTTTATATATTTTCTCGAAGCTGAGCTATCTCAAAAATCCAGCGTCTTCTATCGTTGTGCTCCAAGGCTAGAATTTCATCAAGAGACCAGTGAAAGTGAAACGCAAGGCAGGCTATCTCTTCATAGAGTTGTCCTGAAGGATAGCCTATAACTCCCCCGATAGTGAAAGTTTTTCCTTAAACTGATGGTTACATTTTGGACATTGAACAGAAATTAATGGGTCACTATCTTGATTAATTCGGTTATAAAATTCTCGAAGAAAAGCCAAGTCTAAAATAAAAAGATTTTCTAGTAGAGCGGGTGTGATACTAGAAATGTCGCCTAAATGTGTAATCACTTGAGATAAACGAATGAGCACTCCGTAAGCAGTGCTCTCCTGTGCCTTTGGATCTTTCTGAAGAACAAGTTCATCTCTTGCCGTGGACAAACGCATTTGACCTTGGCGGTGAACATTTCCTTGTTGGTCTACAAGACCCTTCGGTAATGTGAACTCAAACTCTGTGCTGGGAATCATCTTAGCTATATACTGGACGATGTTGATAAAGGTTGATTGGTGATTACCCCATTAACATTTGATTTCATAGGATTCTCTAGATCATTGATTTCTCTATAAAATTTATGTAAATAGTTAAGGTCGGCTGCGAATAGATCTTCAATAACTGTAGGAGTTACTTCATCTAACGCACCTAGGCGGGCAATGACCCTAGCTAAAATAATAATTGTGGCATAAGCCGGGTTTGACTTGACGCGAGGATCTTTCATCGGTGCAATTTCATCCATTGCTTTTGCTAAACGCATTAGCCCTTTACGATGGAGATTTCCCTCTGAGTCAAGATACCCTTTAGGGAGTGTGAATTCAAATTCAGTTTGCAACATGTTGCTCTAGCTCACTCGCTTTAAATCTTCAACGGCAATTTCCATTTCTTCGATTTCAAGTTCAGCGCCCCCAGCGTTCAAATCAGCAATACTGTATCTTGCAGGCCAGGCTCGTCTAAATTCATATCGAGCTTGCAAATCACCCGCTTGGTCGTAAATATTAAGCGATCCGTCCCGACGTTGTTGCCCCCAGTTCCCATCCTTGACAGATTCAAACCAGTTCCAAATCGTTATTGAAGAGCTAAGACCTTTAGAAAGAATCAGATTCGTATACTTCACATTGCCGGGAACTTTGGTGCGTACCACTCGCCCACTAGAAGCCTGTCCCCATTTTTGGGGCGTAACTTCGCAAGCTTCAATGACATCTTGAGTTGCCTTAAAACCTTTACATTCTCTAAAAATCGCATCAAATGCTTCATCGCTACCGTCTAGGCTTAATTCCAAGTAGAATCTGGAATTTGTGAGCATTTCACGATCTGTCACGTCAACTTAACCTCATCAGTTGAAATAGTGCGATAACATGCTGAGAAAATAAAAGGAACTACTCTGCTCAAGAAATTTCTTAAGCAGAGTAGATAAAAATGGACTTGAGTTTATTGAGATATCTCAATACCCCTACTGAACTCGCTCAACACCTTCATGCATAAACACTAGGGTTTCTAGCATAAGGTCTTGCCCATCGGCTTTGAGGTTGCCCACCTCATATTTGGTAGGTGTGGTGTTTTTGCACTCCCATCTAGCCTGCATGGTTCCAGCTTGGTCATATACAGTGATTGAAGCTGCTTTACGATTGCTGGCCCAGTCAGAAGTCCCTGCATTGGTAATAGTTAGGCGAACCCAGTCCCACAGTGCTTTTTCATTTGTGGCATAGAGCTTAACAGTCACTTTGCCATACTTTTCGCGACCGGCAGGAGTGGCTTGACGCGTACCTATTGCACCTTTTCCAGATCCAACAGTTTGATCGCCTTTAATTTCAACTTCTGCATTCAAGCCCTGAAACTCGTATATTTGAAGCTCATCTAAGCCATCTGCTTCAAAATAATATCGAGCGCTTGTGAGTAACTCAGCCATGATTCGATTTTAACCTCATTTAATTTCAACTGTTAGGATGACAAGAGTCACACTTTTGGAAAACTTAAGAACTCAGTAATAACTAATTAGAAGTTACTGAATTCCCCTGATTAGGGATATTTTAATTCAAACCCTAAGTCTCGCTACTGACATCTTGGCTAAGTCGAATGATCACAAATTCAGCAGGTCTGACGGGTGACACACCTACCTCTATATATAATCGACCCAACATGACACTTTCTGGCGTATTGAGCGTGCGATCGCACTTGACATAGAAAGCTTCTTTAGCATTACTACCAAATAAAGCACCTTGCTGCCAGAGCCGCTCAAGGAAGTTATAAATGGTTCGCGTTACACGCGCCCATAAATCATCATCGTTCGGCTCAAAGACTGCCCACTGCGTCCCTTGCTCAATACAGCGCTCGATATAACTCACCAACCGACGTACACTGATATAGCGCCATTGCACGTTATCAGGCTCGACGAGTGTACGCGCCCCCCATACTTTGATACCCCGCTGTGGGAATTTTCGGATACAGTTAACACCCAGTGGATTGAGTAGTTCTTGCTCCCGAACATTCACGTCATAAGCTAAGCCAATTACGCCCTTAGGCGTATCATTAGCAGGCGCTTTATGAATTCCCCGCGTTTCGTCTGTACGGCACCACATACCCATCATGTACCCAGAGGGTGGAATTGCAATGGGCTTTCCTTTACGACGGGGATGCGGCACTTTAATCCAGGGGTAATAGAGTGCCGCATATTGCGATCGCCGTCCAAATTCATTCATCCATTGTCGGATATGCTGCGGTTTTGTTTTGTCTGGCGGGGTATCTAAGACAGCCATTCGATAGGATGCAAGGGGGAAAGCACCCTCACAGAGGCTAATCATGTTATCCATGATGCCATGCATCTGATCTTGGTCGATCAGACCCGATTGGTAGACTCGCATAATGTCTGGGCAGGCAACCATTGACACTTCGTCGATCTCAAAAATACCTTGCATCCCGCTGCGGTCATCACGAGAGCCGGTTAAGTTTTCATTAAAGGACTCAACTTCTAATGCAACAGAAACAGGAGGCGATAATTCATAAACGCCATCTATAGGCCGCTTGGCTAAAGGCTGTCCAGTCTGGAGTAGATCTTCAATACTCAAAAACGAAGATTCTCTGACCGCTGTAACAACGTAGTCTCCCACCTCTGGCTGCACCTTAGGATCCATGGAGAGATTACTATAGCGTTCTAGTACATCATCGCCTTGGCAAACCGCCACAGAGAAAAATTCCCCATTATCCACGGGGGGTTTAGCATTTTCTCCCTGCTGCTCCTTTGGAGTGCTAGGCATAATTTGAATTTTAATTCGCTCCTCTGGCTCATCATCCATCATGGCGATCGAACTTGAAGAACTGCTTCGAGCCGGCAACGCTTTTTGTTGTGCCGCCGCATCAGTAGCAGGCTTTGGGCTAAACGCTAAAGAGGGACGCTTGCCAACAGTTTGTACAATGGTTTTTTTAACTTCTCGATTAGATTGCATCCCTGGCAGACTGGTGCCAATGCTCGTGACCCAGCAGCGTCCACCACCGTTCAGAAACCACCCGTATACAGAAAAGGGAAGATACGCATCAAAATCTGTGAACCCATCAGACCCCTGCTTGCCAAAGTACTCAACATACTGGTTCCAACTGGTGACAAGCATTGGCTTAAACAGTTCAGCCCCTCCTCGCACATCCTCTGTAAAGCCAACAAACCCCGCAATGCTCATTGTGATGCCCTCGATAGGGCGACTCCCTCGGTCTACTTCTTCGACGTAGACACCAGGTGCAAAATAATCCAGAGGCATATGCTAACTCCTTACAGATGAATCTTTGACTAGCTGAATTCGTTTTGAGATACAGTACTTGACTCAACGCGACAGAACAGCCATCTCTCAACCAAGGTCCCCCTCTATGAACCAATGCCCTTGAAGAAAAGTTTATAACCGTATAAGTTAATACTAATAGTACATTTAGTTCTGTTAAGCAAGTTTATAGTGCTCATTGCTAGGAGCCAAGATAAACCATTTAAGATATTCGATCTACTGCTGGTCAAACGTTTTGCTAGGGTTTGCATGATATGTCAAACGAATTGAATTATGTGACGGGCAACCAGTTCTATATTGAAATGGAGAGCAGTATTCGTGCCTCCTTCAGTGAATGTGCTGGACTAGAAGTTAAAATCAAAAACAAAAAAATCCATCCTGGTGGTGCTATAAATCAGCAAGTTGTATTGATTGAAGAGACAGAATATACGGATGTAATCCTTAAGCGCGGATTAACCGATGATCTTGCCTTTTGGGACTGGGTTACTACAGTCTGGCAGCCAGGAAGCCAACCGTCGAAGCGTCGCAACATCAATATTTTGCTCTTTAATCAAGCTGGAGAGACGATGCAGTGCTGGACTTTACAAGCGGCAATACCCATTGGGTGGAAGTCTCCTCCTTTGAAAGCAGATTCTAATACTCTCGCAATTGAGGAATTAACTTTAGCCTATGAAGGATTAAAGGTGGCTAAATCTGGTGGAGGAGGGGCTACCTACTTGTCTCCTGGCAGACCTTTTGCCGCAAGTTAGGGGTAAACTCGTCCATCAGGGTTATGGTTATTGCTTGTTATATCTGCAAATTTATTTTGATGTCTTAAAAGCATTATTTTCAGTTAAAAATAAGGTTTTTAGTGTGCCGCATGTGAATATATGCTTATTTTTGAACAAAGTCGGTGATCTAGATCACCGACTTTGCGGTTCAATTGATTTAATTTGATTGACTCTATAGACTCTTGTTTGCCCAACTCAGGCATTGATCAGGGGAAATCCATTACACCGTGTCCGCAGTCTTACTGTGTTCTCACGTTGTCACTTATTGAGTGAAATAATGACTCACCCTTCGGGAAAAACGACTCAAAATGGAGTATTGGATGAAATTCCTACTTTAGGAATGCTTTATCCCATTTTGCCACCCCTGCCTCCCTTGGGCAGTCGCTGGATGGGTTTTTCACTGTGGATGTTTTCAAAGCACCTCCGGTCGGGGGCGATCGCAGATCTAGACGCGTTTGGCAATATTTTTCAGTTTTGGGACTTTGGCGCATCAGGACAGGATTCTGACCCTAGCTGGCTTTATGGGCAGCTGATGAACGGCGATGTATCTGACAACTCAGCAGACATTCGTTCTGAGGCGCAACAACCTTTTACTCAGATGAGTGGCTTTCCTGTAGAGTTTATAAATCATACTAAAGAAAGCTTTTCAGTAGATTTAGAGCCTGAATGGGTCAATGACCGTTCACCATTCACATCTATTGATTCTAATTCACTCCTTTTTGAGGAAACTCAGGAACCTCATCCATCAGCGTTAGTAAGCGAACTGGGCAATGTTAGTGACGTCCGATCCGTTGAGGTGTCTAACGAAACGATTGAAATCCAGGTTGAACCAGAAGCGATCACCCCATCAGATCACCAGAAATTAGCGAAGTCTCCTCTCCTCGATCAGCAGCCTAAAGCAACCTTCGTTCATGAGAACAGAAATCTTGACCCTGACGTTAACGAAGTCAGCGTCCTAAGCCCTAAAGAGGCCCAAATTGAAACAACTCCCTCCCGTAATCTAGATCAGGAAAGAAGTGCTTCAGCTCAAGATTTAGATACACCAACGGTTCTTCAAGCAAGTCATCCATTGGAAGCTCCTCCATGGGATGCCGATCCTCAGTTTGAGAATCATTCGGGGCAGCAAACGCTTGAGTTCCAAGTCTTATCTGAACTACAGCAGGCAAAACCAGCCTCTTCAGAAAGCCCTACAGGAGAAAAAAATCCGATTCCGGAAAATCTTGCCTTTTCTGAACAAGAGACTCTCTCCTCCACTGCTGCATCCAAACCAAAATCTCGAACGGCTGATACTCTAGAATTTCAGACTAGCCAAAGGCAATTATCTGAGTCATCGGAATTAATTCAACCCAATCTATCTGACGCAGTACGTCAGCAGGCAGACCAGTTCTTGAGTGTCGGTATTCACAACACTCAAGGCTCGGATGATAACTTCACACAACAGTCAGAAGCCTTTAGCTCACAAGATTCGTCTTCCGACGAGACATCTTTGTCTCGCTCAGAAACACCAGGGTTAAGCACCGCTGAATTCTCTGACGCCGTCACACCTAATTTCATAGAAAAGCAGCAGCCTAGCATTGGAGATACTGGAGTGCCTTTAGGGGAGACTATAAGCCCTTATTCAGTAACTCCTCCATCAACTTCAACAGATGAGCTTGCTGACTCAAGCTTAAGTGCTCAAAATATTGAACCTGAAGCCATTGGCCTCAACAGTGAGAATACACACAACGTTATTGCTGACGCATTAGAAGAGGAGCACAATGAGGAAAAAGGGGGGTCTGAGACTCCCCAAGGTCAGCTATCAACAGCATCGGAAATAACCCAAAAGCCTCTATCTAACCCAGTTGATGAAGGCACAGAAACGCTCTTAACGTTTAAGAGAAATACTTCTGAAGCATCGGATCAATTCTTCGCCAAACATTCTGAAGACGTAGGTTCACAAGATTCTCAGGGAGATTCTGCGGCGCAATCAGAGCGTTCAGAATTTAGCCCTAATGGAGCTGAAGAAGTTGCGGTACCAAGACCTCCAGAGTATTTGCCAGAGCATGAATACAGCAATGAGCCTGAGATAGAGCGTTCTATCTCTGACAATGCCTCATCCATAGAGACACAACAACCCGAAACGCTATTTTACGAACAACAAGAGCCACCCACCCTCCATCAGCCCTTTCCAGAAGTTCAGGCCGCACCGACTGCACAGAAAAATTTAAAGGATGGAGCTGATTCAAAAGCGCCTGTCCTTAATAGTTCAAGGCCGGAAACCCTAAAGCCTCTTAATGAGTTCAACGTTTCACAAGAGCAACACAGCTCTCAATCCTTTGATGCAGAGACAGTTACAGATTCTCTACGGGATAACGATGCGTTATCAAACCAATTCATAAATCTGGTTGACCAGCCAGACACGATAGATGCTCTAGCGAGGCCAAATCAAGCTTCTTCAGAATTTGAGGCCACTGATTTTGATGCTGTGCCGCCAGTGGACGTTGATGCAACCCGTCAATCGTCATGTCCTCCTAACAGCAATGACTTTTTAGCTCAAGACGGGCTAGTTCATCCAGATGAATCTGCTAATTTAAGGCAGCCATCACTCACTCAATCTTTTGACGAAAAAATTGCTCCAGCATCTTTTCAAATAGATAATTCGCCACGAGTAGAACGCAAGGATCTATCCTCTGCTCAACCTGTTGCTAATGCTGTTGAATCGGAAAGCGGTCTGCGTAACTGGCTAAATCGAGGGGTAAATTGGGTTAAGTCAAAATTTGAGGATGCTGAGACCGATCAGGAGTCAGCGCATCGGGAGGATTCGTCTGAGACTGCATTTCAAGCCAAGGTCGGCATAGATGCACTTGGGGGGTCGAAGGTTAACCCCAAGGCCATTCGTAAAACCGCTGAAGAAGAACCCGTTGCTCCTTCTCTAGTTACGGGCGATTTGGATAATGCTCCTCAGCCTGTACATATAGCCTCAAAGGCTATTTTGACAGAAGATACCTTTTTTACAAATCCTGAGGAGCGCGCGCAGATATTTCTTTCTCCCCCAGAAAATATTTCCAATAAAGTTTCTACGGAAACATCTGACCAGGCAAGCCAGAATTCGACAACGACACCACCGCCCTCTAGCGTTCAGGGGCTTCAGACTTCGAAGGCAATCGTCGCTGAAAACAGTAGTGAAACTTTAGAGGCTCAATCTAGTTCAACCCAGCGCTCAAACGAGGATTTTGATACCCCTAACCCATCAAACACACTCGAAGCCACAACCTCAAATTTATCGAGGAGACAAGAACAAGTAAGCTTACAAAGCCATATCGAAACGACGATTAACAACACTACATCCGCCAATACTGGGTCTCAACAGCTTCAGGCTGGGCTAAGTGAAGCACCTGAAGCGGAAGGGATTAACCATGCTCATGCAATACCCACTTCTGCGCAAAATTTTAACGAACAAAATGGCCTTGAAGCAAGAGCGATTGAGTCAGAGCAAAATACGCCTGTCAAATTATCAGAGGATTCAGCCAAATTTTATTCAGAGCATCCTGAACAATCATCATCGATAGAACCTCTATCAGATTTAGCATCTGCTGAACGGCTATCCACCTCTACAAAATTAGATACTGAAAATCCTATCAGTTATCAGCTTCAGGATACTGATGATGGGATGAGTCCTCTTCTTGAAGGAGACAATTCTGCTTCCCAGTTTTCTGAACTGACAAAAGAAAAAACTCCGCATAACGCGGGGCAATCTGAAACGATTAGCCATAGACCTGACACAGGCACCTCAGCGGGTGAGATTCAGGTGCAACCTGATCAAGAAATCGCTGCACTCAGTCAGGAAAAAGAGGCATCATCCATTTTATCAGAGACTGCAACGTCAGAAGATAGAGCCTTTGAGAAGGTTATGGTTACAGACAACTTAATTGTTCAAGCTGCCGACAATTTTGTCCAAGGTGCTTTAGACGAAGGTGCTTTAAGTCCTGAAAGAAGAAATAATCGGGCGCAAGAAGAGCAGGCAAGCGAGATCGCACCCGAACCAGATCGACCCTTAGTTGAAACCCCTATCAACAGTAATGTATCAACCGATTTTTCTGCTCATGCAGGGACAGAAGCGGAGATATGCTTATCGACTGATTCTGTGATCAGTTCAGACTTGGTCTCTTCAGGCACCGAAGAACCCACTATTGTTCAGGTTATGCCTGATGCGTCTAGTCCAATTTTTGAAACACAGGAACCGCTTCATTCTGAGATGGATATAGACTCTTCCGAACCAGTCCAAAATGGCGGAAGTGAACGGAATACAGAAACAGTCATCTCTCCAAATGAGCCGGCAGAACGCTTACAGAGCGAGGTCAGCAGCACTGACGCTGAAGCTTTACCTCAGGATATACGGGATGCATCGCCTAATAGCCGCACAGTCTTACCCGAAGCAGCTAATAAAAGGGGTTCTTCTGAACCTGAATTGCAGTCTCTGTCGGAACAAAAGGCGATCGCCGTCAATACAGACCCCAATCTCTCTATTCGACAGAATGAGACCCATCAGACGATTGATAAAGTTTCTGAAACACCTGAGATACTCAGCAATCCTGAAGTGTCAAAAGTTCAATCCGATGTTCCCTCAAATGAACATTTCACGCACAAGAATACTTCAGCTATTCCAGTAGATGAAGTCACGTTTATCCAAGAAGAACCTATCTCTCCAGTGAGTCGGGGTGTTGAGCACAGCCCTAACTACGAAGATGAAACGTCTAATGCCTTTCAGGGAGAACCCTCTCCTCCAGTATTAGAGGAGGAGCTTCAGAATCCAACGCCAGATGTTCCTCTCTCGAATAGCTTACCTTTGGGTTCAGACATAGAGGCGGGCGCAAACATCGTCGAAAACGTTTCTGCGTCGTTGGATGAATCAAATTTGTCAAATCAGAGTGAAACATCTGCGCAAACATCATCACTTGATCTAGAGCAGTCGGCCTCTGGAGATGCTCCAGAATTTGAATTCAATCGTTCCGAGGAAGTTGAAGCGCAAACCATTATTCAGACCGTAGCTGGTGCAGCCTTCGAGTCAAGTGTTGCTCCTCTGCCGTCAACTGAGCAAACATCGCAATCTTCTTTGAGTTCGCCAGAACCTCTATCATCAAATATTCCGTCTGCTGCTGAAATAGATTCTCCTAAAACAGTTCAAGATGAAAGTACAGATCGTCGCGAGTCTGTTCAGATATCCATTCAAAGCCAAGAAAACCAGGCTGAGTCAATACCTATTGAGCAAAAGACGATTCATGAAAATAACGCTCCCGAAGATGTTCCTCCTGAGGTAAGTTCAGCATTATCTGAGCAGGAAGCGATGGCAGGTCGTTCTCCTGAAACGCTGCAAAAGCAATCATTACAACGTGAAAGTGAGCAGGGGGCGATCGCATTTGACAGAGCATCTAGTCAGGCAGCTCGGCAGATTGAGAGACATGATGCCCCCAATGGTTTAACTGAGGCATCTAATCCTGATTTAGAGTTTTTTGCATCAATGCAAAATGAGGTCGTAGATAGTTCTAAAAATGCACAACCTGAAATCATCTCAAAACCGGATGAGCTGCCTAACGAAATGACCAATTTATCAGAACCTCCGCTAGAGTCTCAACCAGAGGATGGTGCGATCGCTGCTAATATAAAATCCGATTTCTCTACACAGCAGTTCGTCGATGTAAATCCAATTACCGATAAGTCTCCTGAAATATCCAATAATAAGGAAGTGGATCCCCCAGCCAATCTTAAAATAGATGAACACCCTACAAATAATATTGCTCAAATTCCGCTAGAGGCGGTCACATTTATTCAGGACACATCTTTAACAGTAGATAAGGGTCTAGAGCAAGAACCAGCTCGTGAAGTTGCAATATCTAATGATTCTCAGGGAGAACAGTCCACCTCACCATCCCAGAAACAGACTCAGATCACGAAGAACCCAAATGCTTCTCCTTCGGACAACCTACCTTTTTCATTGGACACCAAGGGCACAGAGATATCTCAGAAAACTGAGAATATTGGAGTTCCAACACCAGATAGCATCTCAGAAACTCCCTTACAGCTTCAAAATGAGTTAACAGCGATCGCCTCTGGAGCAGTCCAAACATCTAAAACCCAGACCATTTCCACGGATACTTCTTCAGGTACATTCTCGACCGACTCCTCAATTTCAAGCAAACAACCACAGCGACCATCTTCATCACCCAATACTTTCGTCAACTCAAATCCTGCCCTGCCCCATCTTGAAGAACAGACTATTATTCAGGCGATTCCTGATGCATCTAATCCGAAGGCTACAACACAAGAACCGCTCAACCCTGTCATAGACCCTTCTGAGTCCGCCCAGCAAGATTGGGAAAAGGCTGAATCGGAACCAGTTCCCACTCAAAATCATCAGGCAGAATCCGTTCAATGGGAGAGCAGAGCTAACGTTAATGCTGAATCTTCATCCCAGAATTTGACAACTGACAACAATTCAACTTTGTCCAAGTCAATTCATAGGATGCTTGAGACTGAGCATTCGGTACAACCTCGACCAGAACAAAGTGAGATCGCCGAGAAGACAGAACCCAGTCACCAGATACAGCAGGTCGAGGCAAATCCTATTACAGAGGAAGTTTTTGAGGGATTTACCAAAAGCAATGCAGATGAATCTCATTCCGATATTCACAGAGACAAACATCTTAAGCACAACGATATCTTAGTAGGAGCAGTAGAACAACCAGCCCCGCTTACCCAGGATGTGTCTTTGGCTTCAGGCGCTCAGGATGTTGAACAAAATCCTGAATACAAAGATAACGCGTCTAATTTATTCTCAGTAGAATTATCTACCCCAGCATCAGAAAAAGCAGAGATTAAAACTCCAAATTCGATAGAGATTGAAGACCAAGCAGTCATTCAGATTGATACAGCTAACATCAGTTCTAGATTACAATCAGCAGAACAGCATCATGCCGCACTAGAGACTCCTGCCCCTAGTCTAAAACAAAATGAACTCACAGAGAATATTGGGGAATATCCGCTACCTAATGAAATCAACGATTTGCACTCTGACATTAATGCTAGCCATCATCAAGTCTCAACACAACCCTCTGCAAACGAGATAGCAAACAAGAAAAATATTTCTTCAGATTTGGTGATCGCATCTTCCCCACTTGCCCTAAATTCTGGCTTACTATCCCACCTAGCACTTTCTGATTTTCTACAGCAAAAGACCTACGATAAAACAAGTACGTATCAAGCTACATCTGTAGATGAAATCAAAACATCAGACATTCGCCTACAGCGAGAAGACTTGGAAGAGGATTTGATTAATACAAGCATCTCTTCTAAATTTAATATTAACCTTAATGCTGAAAATATTTCAGAAAAAACAAAGAGTAATTCCTCAGATGGGGAACTGCCAACTCACTGGAACAACCTAGAAGAATTAGTTGGATCTAATGAACAAAGGTTGAACATTATTGATTTGAAGTCAGGCTCGGACAAACAAGAAAAAAATAAACGTATGCCTGACCACTGGTCTAGCATTGAAGATCTAGTAAATTCTTCATCGAATTCATTCAACGGTGAATCTAGAAACAATATTTCCTTGGATGGAATTTATGTTGAAAAATCTCATCATAAATGGAGTAATTTATCAAGTCTAATTCATTCATTAAAATCCATAAATAACAATAAAGCCTCGAAAGAGTTATTATTGTCTCATGCCAAAGCCAATTATACAGATGAAGAAATCAAAAATGATTTATTTTATTCAACAGAAAATATTTCAAGAGAAAAGCATTGCTTACCAAGTCGAGATCAATTTATTCAGCTTGTAGTTAACGAGGTTCAATTCAGGAATAGTTATGATCTTCAGTTTTCATTACCTACAAAAGCATTTTTAAATGACAATGAAAATTGGACTACTTCTCAATCAAAATATCCAGTGCTCCTTGATTTCTCATTAATTGAAAATATATATGAAAGAATGTGTATCGGCCTTAATTCTGACAATCTAAATTCAATCGTCTCTGATACAGTTGAATCAATATCAAAACTTAGACGAAGAGAAAACAAAGACTTTTCCTACTCTCGGAAACACAGTAATTTAGATATATTTTAGAATTTTTAATAGATTTCAACCATGAGAACAAGCACAAATCCAATTTTCGTTAATTTTGGTTTTCTAGGGAACCATAAAGAAATTTTTCCTGGAACATCTCCTGAGCTATACATTTCAGTAAATAATCGTGGCACAAAAAATGCTGTCATTGACATATTCATTGAAATAACTGATGAAAATTCTTTTGCATTAAGCCAATGGATCAGTCCTAAACGCGTGCGACTTACAATCAATGCTGAAGAAGAAAAAATTGTAACTTTTCAGATTCAAATTCCTGAAAGTGCTTGGCCTTATGATTATCGTTATGATGTAGTTTTTGATGCGCCAGAGCATTATCCAGAACATACTCCGTTAAGCTACCCACAAATTCTAAAAGTTCTCCCAGCTCCAGCTACTCAAAAACATGGGGGAGAAGACCCTTGCTTTTTTCTAACACCAGCAACCAAATCTAGCAAACCTCAAAATATTAAATCTGGCGATACATTTGAAGTTGAAGTTTCAGTAGAGAATCGGACTGCTCTTGTTGATCGATTTTATCTTATCTGTTCAGACTTGAAACCTGAATTTTTTTCAGTTCAATATCTAGAAGTACGAGATCAGTATGGATTAATTGTTGAATCAGATGGATTAGAACTTAATCCAAGTAAGTCAGGAAAAATAAAAATTAAGTTTCATCCTCCTTCCAGTGCATCTGCGGGAAATTACTACCCGACCATTCGTTTAGCTTCTGTAAATAATCCTCGATTAAGTTTATTAGATGTTGTCTATCTTCATATTCCACCTTCCTATAACTTAGAGGTGGACATTGAAACAATTAAAGATCGAATTAAAGATCCAAAATCTGAGTCTGGCGAGTATGAACTTAAAATTTCAAATCAAGGCAATCTTGAGCGCAGCCTAGTTATAAAAACTCGAAACCGAGGCTGGGGAAGTTTGGCATTCTCTATTGATCCAGATTTGAAAACTCTTGCACCTGGATCTATGTCTCAAGTACAAATACTAGCCAGACCATTAGGACGCTGGTGGAATAGGCCGTTCTATGGGATTGGGCGAGAATTTAAATTTGGGGTAGAACTAGAGGATATAAATAATTTACCACTGCCTCAAGAATTATCTGAGGCTAAGCTAACTTGGGAGCCATATCCTAAAAAGTGGTTCATTTTTTTCGTTGTTTTATTTTCCGTCTTAGGTATAGGTGGAGCAATTGCGATCGCCTTTGCAATTTGGAACACTTTTTTCCGGCAGCCTCCAGATCCTAAAATCCTCGAAATCTCGCCTTCAAAATCTACTTTCAAAGAGGCTAATAATGAAGTAGTTCAACTAAATTGGACAATTCAAAATGCGAAAAATATCAGCAAACTAGTTTTAAAACAACAGGGTACTAGTAGCGGTGAGATAAAAACATTCACGTTCAAGAACGGAATACCAAGAGAACTCAGCTTAAGAAATCCAAATCAAACCAATAATTACTGTGGCTTTCAAACCATTAATAATGAAACAAATCTAAATTGTCGTGGAATTATAACATCGGCTCGAAAGCCAGGTCAGTATCAATTTGAACTACAGGTTTTTAACAAAAAAGATTTGGTTAAGCCTATTAATATTTTTAAAACTGATACTATCCAAGTTGTATCGGCTGGTTTACCTAAAATTACAGAATTTTCCTCACCCAGACCTGAGTATTTTCTCGGTGGAGCACAGGATTCTTCATCTGTTCCTCTCAATTGGGAAATTGCAAACCCGACTCAGATTAGCCAGCTTACCCTCGTAGGTCTAGCGAAAGATGGTACTGTTGCAACACAATTTCAACAGTTTGAGTTTCAGAATGGAAAGCTTCCCAAGCTCCTGACGCCTTTTTGTAAGTCTGCGAATAGTTTAAGGTGTCTTAATTTTCCTATGCTGGTGAGAAAGCCTGGGGTATATAATTTTCGATTACTGGTTAAATCTAAACAAGGTAAAGACGAAACCAGCCTAACTAAGCTGACAGATTTTATTCAAGTAAAATCAATTCCAACAATTAATATTCCTTTGAAAGGAAATGTAAAAACTGTCCCAGATACTATGATGAATTCTCAGCAGCGCAATCAAGGACGCCAACAGTCTCAAAACAATCAGCTTAATGAATTTATGCCACCTTCTTCATGGCCTCCTAGCTCTTCTAGAGGTTCAGGTTTTTACCATTCATCTCCATCACCACGACTATCACCGCCCTCACAAGTTAGTTCATCACCTTCGGCTCGTCAACAATCTGTTCAGAATGCAAATGATATAGTGAAAGGATTAGTAGTCGCTAATAACACTGGGTTAATTCCGACCTACTCACAAACTTGGCAAAAGGTACAGAGTGCAATTAAATTATTAAATGGGGGAAATAGTTTAGAAATGTCTTCTCAAGGCTCAGGAGTATCAATTGATATACTAACTTCACTAATTTCTTGGGGACAGAATAAAAATTTACCCCAAAAGCCCCCAGTAGAAATAAAGCCAACTCAATCTATTGCTCCTAGTACAGCTAATACTTTTATCCCAAATAACGCTACAAAACCACCTGAGCCGCTGTGGGGTCAATCTCAGCCTTTGACAGAGTCTAATTCAAGATCTTCTGAACCATTTCGGTAATTAAAGAAAACAGTACTTACGGCTTTGACTAATTCTCAAAAGCTACAGATAATAAAGAACAATTTTCCCAGCAACTCTCTGTTGACGTATTTTTGAGACGAACTAATGGTGTACGCAGACCCCCAAAAAGCACGGCAAGAACGAGAACGGCAAGAGCGTGAGCGTCAGGCCAGACTTAAAGCAGAACGAGACCGCCAAGCAAAACTCAAAGCAGAGGAAGATCGCAAAGCCAAACTTAAAACAGAGCGAGACCGTAAAGCAAAACTCAAAGCAGAGGAAGATCGCAAAGCCAAACTCAAAACAGCGCAAAAACATCCAGACAATAAGCCTCACGAAGCCAAGCAAGACCCAAAACCAGAACCCAAAAAAAACATAGCCCAGAAACCAGACAATAAAAAGCCAGACCCAAAGGACAACACAGGCATCACCTGGAGTAAACCAGGTCAAACCAATCCCATCTATGGCCCCTCATCTCCCATCCATAGCTCCATCTTCCCCATCCAAAACACCATCACCCCCATCGCCCAACTGCCCGAAACAGAAATCAAGCCCAAACCTCCCCTCAACCGCAACCCCCGCACCTGGAAAAACGAAAAAGCAGACGAACCCAAACCAGAACCCACCCTCAAAGAACGTATCACCGCCGCCAAAATCAAAGCCATCAGCCAACAAGAAAACGACCAACAGCAAAAACTCAGCACCATCCTCAACGACCCCAAAAGCACAGAAACCCAGCAGCGCACAGCAAAAGTTCTCAGCGCCCGCCTCAAAGCATCAACTATCCAACAAGCTCTGCCCAGCGACCAAGTTACCCTCTTTAACCTCCTGCCCAATAGCCAGACCGACTACCGCAAACCCCTCTTCAACCAATGGCTAGACGGCAGCAAAGCCCGCCTTGGTCCCGGCGAAGAAAAAGGCATAGAGCAATACTACACAGACAATAGCCGCACCCTCAAAACCCTAGAGTGGATTATTAACTCCGCCCAAAAACCAGACCAGCCCCAATCTCAACGCTTCAAACCCTACCTCGCCCCCACAAACGACCCCAAAGACAAAGTAGAGCTAATCGCCCTCAAAAACGGCTCCCTCAAAGACCTCGTCAACAAAAATGACCCTAACAACAAAAACGTGTGGGTCAACGGCGACCAGATTGTGCGCGCCATCACCAAAACCAACGCCCAAGGCAAGCCCGTCACCGAATTCTTCGTCCCCAAAAATGGTTCAGAAGTTCACAGTTTGAATGGCAGCAGCGATCCTCAACACTCACAGCAGCAGCCCCCCACCGAATGGGTCAAAATTACACCGCCCACTGAAGACCAAAAGATCGTCTCTGTAGACGCCACCGAACTCACCCAAGGCAAACAGCCCACCACCATCAAATCGACCGTCAATATCTCAGGCGCAGAACCGCAAACCCACAAACGCTACAACGCCATCTCTGCACGCTATGAAGACTACACTAACCCCACCTTCACCGAATACCAGCAACTGCGTGGCGATACACCACGGGTTTTAACTGGCTCCAATCTCCGCAATGAGATTGGGATGGCGATGTTCAATTCATCCCTGGGTTTTACCCCCAACAATGCACCCCAACCCGGCACTCCTGAAGCCGAACTCCTCAAGCAAGGCAAATGGCAAGGAGATTTATTTAACGGCACCACCCTCCCAGAGCAGTACAAGAATCTTCCGCCAGAACAGCAGAAACAGAAGCAGGAGCAGTTTAAGCGTCAGCAGGAGACCATTAGCAAGGTAGAGGAAAAGATCAAAGAGGTAGGAGGTGAGAATGCCAAGGTCACTACCCTACCCATCACGGTGGATGTGTCTGATGCTAAAACCATTCTGCAACTGCCGTTATTCCGTGTGACAGGTAAAGACGGTAAAGACCGCTTTGTGGATGAGAATGGTCGGCTGTATCAGGATATGGCGGACTGGAAGGCCAATAACAAATTACCTCCAGGTCGGGTCAGCTATTTTGCCGATGGGCGCATTAATGATGCTAAAGACCAAAAGCCCAATATCATTACCGAAAATACCCATGCGGTGATTGATACGACGGGGGAGCGGGTCAAGTCTGTGGCGGATACGGTGCTCCCATGGTTAGGCATTGCGGCGGGCGCTGTCTTAATTGCCTCTGGGTTGGGGGCACCCATTGGGGCGGGTCTCATTGCGGCGGCGACGGTGACGATGGCAGGCGTCGGAGCCTATGGTATTTCGCAAGGGGTCGGGACGCTCAATGATCGCGCAACGCATGGGCAGAGTAACACTGACCTAACGGATGCGGAGGTACGAGGGACTTGGTTGGGGTTGACGGCGGATGCGCTGAGTATGTTTGCGGTGGGTTCGGCGCTGCGGTTGGGTAAGGGTGGTCTGAGTCTGGTCGATGAGGTGGGGACGGTTGGTAAGGCGTTGAGTATTGGGGCGCAGTATGCCGATACGGCGGCGATCGCCGATTCGTCCGTGACGTTGGCGCAGAATTGGGATAGGTTGACCCCGCAGCAGCAGTTGGCCTCGATTGGGCAGTTGGGCTTTTGGGGGGTCAGTACGGGCGTCAGTGCGAGGCAGTCGGGGGGATTTGAGAATCTCTATGGCGCTAAGAGTATTCGAGAGACCTTTGGGAGAGGCAGGGAGTCGAAAACGAATAGCACAGATGGTCAACCTTCTGAGATGGTGCCTCTAACAGAGGCTGAACAGAGAATGGTTGTGGGTGGAAACAAAGAGCCTGCTACAACGGGATATGAGCGCACATATCCATCTGCTACAAATAAGCCCAGAGGCTTAAATATGACTCTGGAGGAGGTTCGACAGCGTTATGGAGATCAGGGTGTCGCTACAGTTGAGAGAACTGAGCAAAGGGCACAGGAGATTATTAATTCTGGAGAGTCAAAAGGATCTCGTGGCCCCGTTTTGTCTGGGGTGACTGACCCACTAACTGGCAAAACTTACTTTGGCCAGAATTTCACTAAAGAACAGAGAAATAACGCTGACTTTATGACTAACTTTAAAGAACAGCTACACCCATTATTGAAAGAACGATTAGAAAGATATACGCAAAAATTAGACGCAAAAGAAATTAAAGCGGAGGATGCACTATCTCTAGATAAGGCTGGCATTCCTGGTACACACTCAGAGATCAGAGCATTGGATCAAGCATTAAAGGCTCGTGAAGCAGAAACTGGAAAACTCGTGAGAGAAGGGGAACTATCGAGTTTTATGTTGCATAATAGAAGCCTTAACGATCCAAAAGGCGTCCCACCAAGATGTGCTCATTGCTGGCATCTCACTGATGGTATTACAGTAATTGGCAATGATTAGTTAACACTATGGACATCATTGAAGTAAGGCATGGAAGGTTTGTAAATATGTCAACACTTAATCAAAATTCAACTGAAGTGATGAGACTAGATTCTGATGATGTAGACATAGAATACATTGGTGGCGATCACGATGTGTATTGGAAAGGCAAACCATTTACTGGCATCATGTTTGAGACAAAAAATGGTCAAATAATCAATGAAGTAACCTACGTTGATGGTGCAGAGACTGGCCCATATAAAACTTGGCATGAAAATGGTCAATTAGAATCTGAAGGCGAGAGCAAATGGAATCGTTCTCACGGTCATTTTAAGGCATGGTACCCATCTGGGAATTTGGAATATGAAGGAATGGCGGAGTTAGGTTACGTAATTTGGCGAAAAGAATGGGATGAAGAAGGCAATCTTGTCTCTGAACAAAGAATTGAAGACTATCCGAACGAATTAAGAGGGTTACAGGCGATTAAAAATTGGAATAAGCATCACGATATTTGTTAGTTTTAACCTGGACGAAAAATAATGCCGCATCATTGATTTCCAAAAAATTCTTTCCGCGAAATCAAATGTCATTAGCTTTAGAGTATTCAACCTCCATCACACCTGAAAGTGCGATCGCCCTTCAAGAAAACTTGCGCACCCAAGTCATCCTGCACAACGACCTGGGAAACATCAACTACGTAGCAGGTGTAGATGTCGGCTTTGAAGCCAGTGACAGTATAAGCTGTGCCGCCGTCGCCGTCCTCAAATATCCCGAACTGACCCTCCACGAACATCAGGTCGTAAAACTGCCCACAACCTTCCCCTACATGCCAGGACTTCTGGCTTTCCGCGAAGTCCCTGTCGTTCTAGAAGCCCTATCTCAACTCAAAACCAAGCCCGACCTGCTGTTGTGTGACGGCAACGGCTACATCCATCCCAGACGTTTTGGCTTCGCCTGCCATCTTGGAGTCATCAGCAATATTCCCAGTATTGGCATAGCCAAAACCCCTTACATCGGCGAACATGAAACCGTAGGTAATAGCCGGGGAGATTGGCAACCTATTTACGATAATAGTGAAATCATAGGCGCAGCACTTCGTACTCAAACCAATGTCAAACCCGTTTATGTCTCCATCGGTCATCGAATCAGTTTAGAAAGCGCCATTGCCTACGTGCTGAAATGCACCCCCAAATATCGGCTCCCTGAAACAACCCGATGGGCAGACCACATCGCGTCTGGTCATAGTCTTACAATGAATTAGAATGAGTAGTTTGTTTTATATGGTTATGTTAAGCAGTAGCACATCAGAATATTACGCCGTAAATGATCGCCCAGTTAAACTTGTCCCGACCGAAGAGGGTGGCATGGAAGTTCTGGTCTTGAACTGGAAAACAGGCGACTTTGAGCGCGATATGAGTTATCTATCTCGCTGTTACGATCCTTCCCAAGATGTAGATCAGTTCACAGAAGAACAATTTAACAATTACATCGCCCAACTGCGGCAAAATATTCAGCCACCTAATTTATAGAAACCTCAAACTTCAATGAGTACATAAAAGAAACCGTCCAAATCACATTTGGTCTAATCGTTAATACTTAGTGGTAGGAAGCATGTTTATTGTGCGCAGTCTTTCTGGAATACGGGGTAGTGCATCAAATTAATGTGGGGTAAATGGCAATGTCATGCCAATTCCAGGATCGCGTCGTTAATCCTGCTCGTTGAGCAGCAGTGGTCTTGAAACG
>JAGVDA010000315.1 GCA_020058975.1 Thermosynechococcus sp. WC_1
ACCACATAGCCTGTATAGTGTGTCTCACAGATCAGATCCGGCAGGCGCGAGAAGGTTTCTTCTAGGGGCTGGAAGGTGCGATCGCCATGCACCAGCAGCAGATCAAAATACTGGTTCATGAGCTTGCAGACCTTGGCCTCATGTTTGGCTAGATCTTGCTTTGTCACAACAATATCCCGTAGGCTGCACACCACTTGGGTTTGACGGCTCTTGGCCTGCTCCAGCAGCGGAATCAGCTCAAAGGAAAACTTGCGCCGACCGAAGGGAAACAGCTCAACCATTAGGATATCTGGTGCAAAAAGATCGCTTAGCGCCAGCAGCGTTTGGGTGCGAATGGCCTGTAAGGTTGCTAAATCTTGGGACTGATCGACGGGCTGAAGCGTGCGAAATTCAGAATCGGTTTTAATGGCAGGAAGATTTACTACCTCCACCTCTGGCGGAATCTCAAATCCCTTCACCACTTCGCCACCGTTGATAAAGCACACCTGAAACTCTGGAAGCAGTCCGCGCACAATTTCCATGCTGCGTACCAGATGCCCCATGCCCAAAATATGCTGACAGTAAAACAAAAGACGCTTTTTCATACTCACCTCAAAAACAGCACAACAATCGGGTTTTCTAGCTCGCAAGCTTTGCGAGGTATGCAGAGGCTGCATGGGTTTCAGGAAACATCTGTGAGATTGGAGCAGGGGTAAGCAACAGCTTGGTCAGCGCTTCCCCAATGCGAGGCAGTCCTTGAAAATCTAGAGTGGCGCTTCCGAAAGCGGAACGAAACTTCAGCTCTTCTAAAACCGCTTGGCTCAGTCGATCAGGCGTAAGGTCATCGGGGTGAAGGTGGCGCAGCAGATTTAGCTTTGCCATACGCTCGGTGCGGATGAGCTGCTCATGACCAGGGCTAATGCGCGGAATGGCGATCGCCCGTTTCCCCTGAGACAGCACTTCTGTAACCGTGTTGTAACCGCCCATACAGACCACTAAATCAGCGGCACTGATGTAGCTCATCATGTCGTCGGTAAATTCGCGAATCGTCACCTGCGGAAATTGCGCTGCAATCTGAAATAACTGCTGCTGTTCGTGGGCTGGCATTTCTGGCCCACAAAAAAGTAGGCTGCGAATGTCAGGATTGCCCAAATGCTGCCCCTGGAGATAGGTACTCAGCATGGGGTAGCCGTCTTCCCCACCACCAGGCGTGACCAGCACCAGCTTTTGAGAAGGCTGAAGATTCAGCTCACGGCGCAGCGCATAGCGGCTTTGGTGCCCCGCTTCTTTGCGGAGATAGCCACAAAAGCGCACCTTTTCTGCCACCCGACTAGGAAGCGCATACTCTTCACACAGGTTAAAAACCTTAGGAATCCCCACCACCAGCACCTGATGGAACAGGTGATAGATCGCGCCGTAGTAGCTTTCCTTTTTCCACTCAGTTCGGGTGGTTACGGGCAAATCTAGGATGTCGCGCAGCAGCAGCACCAGCTTGGTTTGGGGCAGGTCGATTTTAAGCGTGCTGAGGGTTTCTTTCAGTTCCCCTTTGATGCCGTAGGGCTTTTTATCCACCATCATCACGTCTGGCTTATAGCTGAGCGCCGCCGTCAAGATGAGATCGGATCGGAGCTTGACCGTTGTGTCTACATCCATCCGCAGATACTTTGCCGATAGCTCCCCTGATTTGCCTCGGTTTAGGCAGGGCAGCTTAATGTAGTCAAGACCAGGCGGTAGCCGAAAGCTTTGCAGCATCGGCGAACCAGACACCAGCAGAATCGAAAGGTTGGGAATAGCCTTCAGCAAATACTGGCAAATCTCCAGCATTCGGCGGATATTGCCCAGACCAAAGGCATCGTGGGAGTACACCATCAGTTTCATAAAACGTTCCTCGCAGCGAAAGAGCGCGATTTCTGACTTAGGCAGCTTGAGCGACCGTCTTTGAGATAAACGTAGGCTCAGACAAGGGCAGCGGCATTCTGCCATTTACGGCAGAGCGACCGATGCCGATAGTGTCAAAGCCTGCGATGGTCAATTTTTCTGCATCTAAGAAGTTGCGCCCATCAATCAAAATGGGTGTGTGCATCAACCCTGCCAAAACAGCAAAATCTGCATCACGGAACTGCGGCCATTCCGTTACCAGCACCAGGGCGTCACAGCCTGTTGCTAAATCTTCAAGACCGACGGCTAATTCAACTACCACTTGGGGTGGAGCGCTGGCAATAATGGGGTCGTAGGCTTTGACCTTGGCACCTAGTCGGGTTAGATGCTCGATCAAATCGAGGGCTGGGGCATCACGCAGGTCGTCGGTGTGGGGCTTGAAGGTTAAGCCCAATAGCCCAATGGTTTTACCCTTGAGAATTTTGAGCGCCTGCTGAAGTTTTTCGACGGCAATGAGGCGCTGTTTGCGGTTGGTTTCTACCGCAGCATTCAGCAGTTGAGCTTCGTAGCCGTAATCTTGAGCGGTATGAATGAGGGCAGAAACATCTTTGGGGAAACATGACCCGCCCCAGCCAATGCCAGCGTTCAAAAATTTATTGCCAATCCGCGAGTCTAGACCAATCCCAGTCGCTACTTGGGTTACATCCGCCCCAACGCGATCGCAGATATTGGCAACTTCATTGATAAAGCTAATTTTGGTGGCTAAAAACGCATTGGCAGCGTACTTAATCATCTCCGCCGAAACCAGATCGGTCACAACTACAGGCACCGGAGAACCCGATGGATCGGCGGAAAATTGCCGAGCAACCAAGGGCGCGTAAAGCTGCTGCATTAGGGCGATCGCCTGCGAACTATTGCTGCCCAACACAATGCGATCAGGGTTAAAGGTATCGTAAATTGCCGAGCCTTCCCGCAAAAACTCAGGATTGCTCACCACATCAAAGCCAGCGATAGACTGCTGGCGATCGCTCACCCCATCCATTACCAGCCGCTGCACCCAGTCCCCAGAGCCAATGGGCACCGTAGACTTATTGACAATGACCTTATAGCCACCATTGAGGTGTGTCCCAATGCCACGCGCCACCGCTTCAACGTAGCGGGTATCGCTCTCGCCCGTGGGTAGCGCTGGGGTACCCACCGCAATAAACAAAATCTCACCGTGGGCAACCCCCGCCCCCAGGTCGGCGGTAAATTCGAGTCGTCCTGCGTCAATGGCAGAGCGCATCAATTCATCTAGCCCAGGCTCATAAATCGGAGACTGACCCGACTGCATGAGCTTTACTTTGTCAATATTGTTGTCTACACAGACGACGTGATGGCCTACTTCAGCCAAACAAACGCCTGTAACCAACCCTACATATCCAGTTCCAATCACGCAAACTTGCATTGGAGAACTCTCCTCATAAAAGCTTTTTTAAGACAAACGCAATCTTTAGGTTTGGCAACACTGCGGTATTGCTTTGTCTGGAAATAGCTTCTCTGGAGGGGATGAAGATGGGATGAAGTTTTTATGAGAGAAAGTTCATGAAGATTTTTTAATCTAAAAATGCAGATCTGTACCTGTATTTTTAGACCTCTTGCATCAATCCTAGCCCCCTCATCCCTTTCTTATAGCCAAAGGCTTTACCCTTCTCCCACCAGAGGAGAAGGGCTAATTCCGGCTCCCCTCTCCCGTTCTGGGAGAGGGGCTGGGGGAGAGGGTCATATTCGTGCAAGAGGTCTAGTGAATGCCAATTTCCTCTTTGCTGAGATAAGTTTGAACTTTTGCAAGTAAGTCGCTAAACCGAAACGGCTTCGTTACATAGTCCGTTGCGCCAGCCGCTAAGGCAACAGCACGGCTTTTGTCATCGCTAAAAGCCGTGACCACAATAATGGGAAACTTTTCGCCCTGACTGCGTAATTCCTCTAAAACCGCCCAGCCATCCTTAATGGGTAGCCCTAAATCGAGTAGTAAGAGCGTAATTTCTTCGGTCTGCGTAACCGCTAATGCCTGACACCCGTCTTCCGCTACGACCGTTTCATAGCCGTATTGCCGCAGCCCTTTTTCCAAAAAGGCAGCAAGACGAGTCTCATCTTCGGCAATCAAAATCCGGTTCATAACCCAAGCCATTAGGAGATAGACCTAACTTACCCAATATACCTACAACGCCTGTCGGTTCTGCATGAGACTTTTCTTATCTAAGGCTATAGACTGCTGCACTGTTTTTCTTTGTTGCCCTGCACTGCATTATCATTGCCCGTGGGCGTAGGCCGATTTCCGGTACAGATTAAGTTGCCCTCAATTCGATTATTCCGAATTAACACGCCACCGGAGTTTTGGAATGCTTCTAAATTTCCTTTGATTTGATTGCCACGAGCGCTCACAGCGCCCGAATTGGATACAAGCTGTAGATTGCCATCAATCTTGGTTGCAGAAATGTTGACGCTGCGGCTGCGCTGAATTTCAATATTTCCGTCGATCACAGAGAAGAATGTGACGCTCACCTGCGCCGCACTCCTGGCCTGAAGGTTGCCCGAAAGCTTCATTTCAGAAGCGATGAGCGTTGCATTTGCACCCACAAACAGATTGCCCTTTACGCTGGTGCCGTTTAGTGTGCAGGTGTTGCCACTAGCAACGCTCAGGTTATTGACCGTAATTGAACCAAGGGTTCCTTTACAGGAACGATCCGCCGCTTGACTAGACTCAGACAGTAAATAGCCACTGCCCACGATGGACACCAGCAAAGATAGAAATAACGTTTTTTTCATTACACCAACAAAAGTATCTCTGTTAAGAGGAAGCCTCAGGCTTTGAGGCGATAGCCCATCCCCCGAACGGTTTCAATTAAATCGCTGCCGAGCTTTTTACGGAGATAGCCCACATACACATCCACGATATTAGAGCCAGGGTCATAATCGTAGCCCCACACCCGATCTAAGAGCTGTTCTCGGCTCATGACCTGTCCAGGATGCCGGAAAAAGGTTTCCGCCAACACAAACTCACGGGCAGGTAGCTCTACCTCACGCTCACCCACTCTCACTTTGCGCGATCGCAGATCTAGCACTACCCCACCCGCCAATAGTTCCAGTACATCCTGCGATCGCCCCCCAGTGCTTTGGCGCAGCCTTGCCCGAATGCGCGCCAGCAGCTCCTCAAACCGAAAGGGCTTGGTCATATAGTCATCGGCACCGCTTTCAAACCCAGCCACTTTATGGTGAATCTCATCACGGGCTGTCAAAATAATAATCGGAACTTGCTCCCCTTGACCGCGCAGTTCTTCTAGAATTTCAAGACCATCTTTGCCTGGGAGTCCTAAATCTAGTAAAAGCAGGTCGAATTCGCCCCCCAGCGCTAATCGCAGCGCGTCTTGAGCGGTCGTGGCTAACATGGTTGTAAAACCGTGGGATTTCAGCCCTTTCTCAATAAAAGAGGCAATTCGTGGCTCATCTTCGGCAATCAGAATTCTATTCATGGTGTGAGCCTGCCTTCAAAGATAAACCGCCCGTCGGGTTTAGAGGTAAGACGAGCGTAAAGGTCGATCCGGTTCCCAGTTGGCTTTCAAGGGTGACTTGACCGTGATGGGCTTCGGCGATCGCCTTGACAATCGCCAACCCCAACCCCGTCCCCTCTGAGCGCCGCCGCTGCTTTGCCGCCCGTGCAAACCGCGCAAAAATCCGCTGCCGATCTTCAGGCGCAATGCCTGTGCCCGTATCGCGTACCCATAGCCGCAGTGTGCCCAGCTTTAGGTCTGCGCCCAGGGTAATGCGATCGCCAGATTCAGTATGCTGCACCGCATTTTCAGCCAAATTCATCACGGCTTCTGTAAGTCGCTGGCGATCGGGCATAAATTTACCTGAAGCTTTAGCCTCTAGCTGCCAGTCTCGATCAGAAGAGAGCGCTGTTGCCTTAGCAAATAGCTCCTGAATGAAGGGCTGGATTTCTACCGTCTCTGGCTGTAAAAAGTCAGGCCGCTCAGCCTTTGCCAACAGCGATAAGTCTCCCACCATCCGACCCATGCGATCTAGCTCATCGAGCAGCAGGGTAATGGTTTCTTGCTGTTCGTCAGGGTCACTCCCCATCAGCTCTAGATGCCCCCGAATAATCGTAATGGGGGTACGCAGCTCATGGCTCGCATCATTAATAAAATCTCGCTGAGATTCAAACGCCCCTTGCAGCCGATCCATCATTTCGTTAAAAGTTTGGGCTAAGTCTGCGATTTCGCCTTTCCCCTGAATCGGGATTCGGGTAGATAAATCAGACTCTGAAATGGAGTGTGCCGTTGTCGTCAGGGTGCGCAGGGGAGCCAGCACCCGACTAGCAGCCAGCCAAATCAAGGCTAAAGCCACCATCAAGACGAAAATCTTGACCTGAACCACCACATGAAATGCTTCGAGCGCTTCGTTTTGCTCTCCAGCAGTAGTGTGAACTACCACAAACGTACCCAAGGTTTGATCGCCCGCTCGGACTGGCTCAGCGCTATGGAGTAAGCTACCCACTTCAACATTTTGAGTGTCTTGATCCCCTTGTTCAGGTCGCTGGAGCGTAGCCCAGCGTTGCATAAGGCGAGAATCTTGGTTTAGGACTTCGGGTAATGCTCTAGGGCTTGACTTGTACAGCTTGCCATCTAAAAAAGCAATTAAAAAAGTATCGTCCTCAGGAATCTGACGGGATAAAAATATACTGTACAAAGAAGACAGCTCTGCGCCGTTGGTTGGATACCCCCTCGGAATCACTGCCCCGTCTTGGCGGAGCTGCTGCACCACGGGTTCGTCGGCATAGATAGGGCCATCGGTCAGCAACTCTCGAAAACTAGCCACTTCTTTTTCTAAATCTGCTGCAACCCGATCTTCAACTTGCTCTAAAATACGGTAGCGAATCAGTGGAATGGCGATCGCCATAAACAGCACAATAACGCCAACATACCAAATCAAAATTCGAGTTCGGGCTTCCCCAAACAGGCGTGACCAATCCCAAGGTAAGTTAAACGGCTGATAGCGCAAGCCTGAAAATCTCATCTAAAAATAACCCCGTCGCTATCAGAAACCCATTGAGGATATTTCTGCATAATGCGAGTGTATAGATCCGAATTTAACCATGTTACCAACCATGTCTGTAGGTCAGGCCAAGGCTGCGTATTAAACCAGTCCGAGTCTGTGATCGCAAACTGGCGCACAAAAGGGGCGATCGCCATATCTGCCAGTGCTGCACGCTGCCCAAATAAATAGGGTGTTTCACTAAGCTGAGTGTTAAGCCGCTCTAAATACTGCGCACCTTCAGCACGGTGAACTTGGGCATCAACATCCGCATAACGCTCTGGATACTTATAGCGATCAAGATGATACTTAAAGCCTTCATCAAACTGGGCAATCAGCCGCCGCATATCATCGACCGTGCCTTGATCTGGGGTTAGCCAACCTTCGGGGTCGTTGCGCTCTAGCGCCCAAAGCATAATGTCAAGGCTTTGATCTAACACTTGCCCTTCGCCATCAATCAATACAGGCACCGTTCCCTTGGGGGATGCATCTAACAACGCTTGGGGCTTATCTCGTAGCACAACCTCTCGTAGTTCACAAACTTGCCCACTGACGGCGAGTGCTAACCGCGATCGCATCGCAAAGGGGCAGCGCCGAAAAGAATACAAAATTGGCAGCGCATTCTGTGGCTGCCCCCCTGGCTTAGACTTGTAAACTGCTCCCATGTGGTCTTGGTTGCGAGCCTTCGCCAACTCAATTTGTCTCTGACGCTCCTTTAGTGCCTTCTGCTGCGCCTCAGTTTTCTGCCCGTAACAGTGAGGACAGCTCATGCCCAGCACATAAAGTTCAGACGCTTTATCCAATTCACTCATGGGCTGACGGCAGGCACGGCACAGTTCATAATGCCCTTGCTTTAGCCCATGACGAACCGTCACGCGCTCATCAAACACAAAGCATTCCCCCTCCCAGAGGCTTTCGGCCTCGGGCACCGTCTCTAAATATTTTAAGATGCCACCCTCAAGATGATAAACCTCCTCAAACCCTTGGCTTCGCAAAAAGGCCGTAGATTTCTCGCAGCGAATGCCCCCCGTACAAAACATTGCTACTTTGGGTTTATCTTCTAAAATCACCTCTTGCTTAACCCAGTCCGGCAATTCAGAGAAGCATTTGGTTTGGGGATTGATCGCCCCCTTAAAGGTACCCACACCGATCTCATAGTCGTTACGCACATCAATCACCACCACGCTGGGGTCGGCAATAAGCGCGTTCCAGTCCTCGGGTTTGACATACTGCCCCGCCATTTGGGTTGGGTTAATGCCAGGAACCCCCATCTTCACAATTTCTTGCTTTAACCGCACCTTCATTCGGTAAAAGGGTGCCTGCTCTCCGTAAGATTCTTTATGAACCAAATCTGCCAATCGTGGATCTTGGCGCAGAAATGCCAGCAATTGGTGAACCTGTTCAGGCGCGCCTGCGATGGTGCCATTAATCCCCTCTGCTGCCAGCAGAATGGTGCCTTTGATGTCGTTTTTTTGACAGCAGGCTAACAAAGGTGATTGAAGCGCCTCAAAATCGGGTAGCTCCACAAATTTATACAGCGCAGCCGTGAGAAAAACAGTCATTGTCTACCTTGAAAAAATGGATCTTGAAGACGCTTAGCCAGAGGAAATGAGAAAAATCGTTCCAATTTATCCTAGCAATGCTTAAGACCTTCGTTTCAGTTGAGTAGGCGATGATGGCGTTGGGTTCTCTCCTCGCCAAGTCAGTAGCGGCAGACTGAGGATTCCAAGGGTCATCACCGCCGCAGTCATAAGCCAGACCAACGCTTGATTTGGTTGATAGGCTTGACGTTCAATTTGCCGAAAAATCTGATTGTGTCGCCAAGCTGCGATCGCAATGGACAACACCCCTAATACCACTAACCCTATGCCCAAATTTTCTGAGTTTAGGCCGGGATGCTCGGGGATGGGCTGAGTCGTCAGGGTAGCCTGAAGCTGGCGCGTGAATAGCCCAAACCGCGCGATCGCAAACCCAAATCCAATGAGGGCGATCGCCGTTCGTAGCCAAGCGAGAAAAGTACGCTCATTGGCCTGGTGATCGCGTTGACGATTAGGATTCGGGGTTTTCCGTTCCACTGCACCTCACCTGCTCCAATCGTCAGGGTGGAAAACCATGTCCATCTCACGCGCACCATGCAATCTAAAACCCTGGCGGGTACCTTGTAAAATATGATAGCGCTGCTTCTAAAGCTTTGACTCAATGGCGTTCGATAACCTCTGTAAACTTCTCGCTGAAAAGCATCCCGAACGCTTCGCATCTTGGGTTCTAGGTCAACCCGTTGAATCGGCAACCGTCCTCAAATCTGAATTGAGCATTGAACCCATTCGTGCTGATTCTGTCACTTTTTTGAAGTTTCAAAGCCAGATCCTGCATCTAGAGTTTCAGGTCAAACTGGATTCTGCCCCCCCTTTACCCCTTAGATTTCTTGATTATTGGGTTAGGCTTTTTCGCCTCTATCGCCTCCCTATCTATCAGGTCTTGGTTCTCCTACGCCCTCCTGCCGAAGGCACGGAGATTGAGTCGGCTTTTGTCTACGGAACCACTCGCCACGAATACCAAGTTGTGAAAATGTGGAAACAAGACCCTGCCCTATTTTTGAATGACCCTGCCCTGTTACCCCTGGCTACCCTCACAGCAACGGATACCCCTGTTGGGCTTCTACAGCAGGTCGCTCAACAGGTCAGTACAATAGAGTCATCTCAACAGCGGCAAGAATTAGCAGCTTATGCTCAGTTGATTGCTGGGTTGCGTTTCGATAAGGCTTTAATCCGTCAGGTTTTTCAAGAGGGCATTATGCGCGAATCTGTCATCTATCAAGAAATCCTTCAGGAAGGTGAAGTTAAAGGCAAACTTGAGGGCAAACTTGAGGGAGAACTATCCCTTGTTCTCCGGCAACTCTCACGGCGCGTTGGCAGCATTTCCCCTAGTGCACAAGCGCAGATCCAATCGTTGTCTCTACCCCAGATCGAAGCACTGGGTGAGGCTTTACTGGATTTCTCTGCACCCAATGATTTGACGAACTGGCTTCAGGCTAATCAGACGTGAGGCGATAAGGGTCGAATGCTATCCTTCAACCGCTCCACACACCCTGCTTTCAGTGTCCACCTGCTCTAACAGCAGCCCACAAGTCTCAGATACCCTCAATCCATGACGTTATATCAGCAGCACCCGATGGCGATCGCGCTTCTCATTCCGGCTCCCCTTGATCGCTGCGATCAGCCGCTCCACCTCATGACCCGTCAAATGTTTGCTGACTCTTGGTGCGAAGCTATCGCCAATCATTTTGTCGAAAGTTCGCCCAACCTGATCAGGCTAAAACCCTACCCCATCGTACCCATTCTTCGCCTCTATCGACAAAATAGTGCATTTTGTTGAAGGTTACAACGCTAACAAGGTATTTCGTTCCCAAGCCTTAAGCGTAACAGCTCCAGACGTTCTCTTATTTCCTCAAACGACAGCAGCTCACCAGAAGCAGAAATAAGCATTTGTGCAGCACCTATTACAAAGCGATCAGCCGACGAAATTTTCATGCCAGCACCTTCGAGTTTTTGCACTAATGCATCGGTCTGCCGAATCACATAGTCTTCAGCAAATGGAAATTCCGCAGTTTGTGGACGCTTACGACATACGAGTATGACATCAAGGCTAATCGGTTCTTTCGTGGACGCTTTTGGACTGGCGGCACGCAACTCGCCATGAACCGGATGTGCGGCAACAATAAAAAGGCCAGCATGAGCTACAGCCTCATAAATAGCCGCCCACCCATCTGCCCTTGAGTGATGAAAACTGAAGGCAAGGACACCATCATTCTTCATTACGCGGCAGCTCTCAGCGAACACATAGGAAAGCTGGCGAGCGAAGATTCGTGGATCTTTTTGCTGCACCTCACCTGCATCCGATGAATTTTCCTTATTGAACCAGGAATAGCGCTCTTTCAGAACTGGGGCAAGCCATGCAAAGAAAAAATCACTTAGCTCGCTATAGTGCACAAAGTCAAAATACGGCGGATCAGTTACAACTGCATCTACAACACCATTTGGCAAGGGTAGCTTCGCACTATCACCGTTTAGAATCATGATACCCTTTGCACTCACGGTCAGTTCGTTCCAAGATGCGGCACACGGTACGTTAATCGGCTTGCTCGCACTGACTTTTCGCGTGCCGGTGCGAGTGCCGAAAAAGTCATAAACAAAGCCCACTTCAAACGGATCATCGAGATAGCGTTTCGCGCGAATCAAGCGTGATTCAAATAACGTGCTGAACGTTCCGCTACTCTTATCGGTTCCCCATACCGAATTTTCTAATGGCGCGCGCTCCGGCTTAAGAATGTGATTCGAGAACATATGCCGAACAGCACCAGTACCCTCCCCTTTATAGCTACAAAACAGGTTGTTGAATTCAAGTGTGCTAGAAAATAAGCAGAGCATCTGCTCTTGAACGGCCACTTCCTCAATTTCAAGAATGGCCTTCAAAAGCAGACCTAGGCAGAGTAACTGTCTGGCGTTGAAGAAGTTGCACCAATGTGTGTAGTTATAGCCTCGTGCTTGATCAGTGTTGTGTCCTGGACGAACAGCTAAAGTTGGCAACGGTAACTTTTCCGTTTGCAATCGCGCCTCGGCTTCGGCGAACAAGGCACAGTCCTCGTCGCGCGCAGGAAGATAAATCTTTTCGCCATCCGGGCGCAATGCGAGCATCGCATAGAGTCGATGGGGAGGCGGGGTACCGTCAGTAGGTAGCAGTTCTTTGATGCGGTAACGCTTCCCGGATTTTGTCTTCACATATTGACCAGCCGCTGCGCCTTCCTGCGGATTAAAATCATGGGCACAGTGGGGACATGTAAGCATGATCGTATCGTAGCGATCCTCAATCAGACCCCAGCAGATTGGACAAACGATCTGGGCGCGTGGCTTCTTCTTCGGGTAAGCATTTTGCGCAAAAACATAGCGTGACAGCAATGGTACGGTTTCACCGTCCGGCGTAGTCACAGTCTTGACCCAGAAGAAATACAGCACTGGAATAGGCTTACCCGACTGTGGGTCATAGGTCTGATAGTAACGGCGAATCTTCGGCGCAACTTCACTTTCGAGGCGTGCAAAAACATCTCGCAGCTTGGCCTCAGAAACCCGTGTGAACGCCTGGCGCACTAGGAAGCTACTTACAGGATTAATATCGCACCCAACGGCCTTAGCTCCGAGCTTGATTGCTTCACCAAGTGTCGTTCCACTTCCCATGAAGGGGTCGAGCACCACTTTCCCTGTTAGCTGATGTTTCTCGTAGAAACCTTTCCATGTGTCGATTCCTGGACGGCTCAAGGCTCCAAGAGTAATGGCTCGGAAAACCGAGCCGAGTCGTGTCGCCCACCACTTATGAATGTGATAAATTGGGCGATTTATTTCTTTTCGCCAGCTCTCTTGCTCGGCGATCTGACTTATTTCCACAATAGGGAAGTCGTCTTCGAGTGCAGTTGCCGTTTCGTTTATGGCGGACTCTAAGTAGGTAAAGGTTTTGGAGACAGCACTCATCAGTCTTCTATTCCGTAGTTTTCTTGAAGAGTCGGCAGACAACCCACCATCGCAACGGGCTTCATTGACTGACTTGCAAGGCGATACGCCACGAAGTTGTGTTCCGTGCCAGCGCGGGGATTTGTTATGCGTTCCGCCTTTAGTTCATTTGTCCGTAGATCGAACGTATAGCCAACAACCAGAGTATCAGCCTCAACTCGTTTCAGTCGCCCGACTTCGCAGTAACGCTCGTCAGCTTCCATCTTTTCGGGCAAGATCAAGGTCATGAGGCCAGTCGTGCCCTCTGTAAGTGCAAAGGGTGTTGGCGCGACATACATCTTTCGATCACGAATCATAATGTCGCCGTAGGTGCCAAACCCCTTCACACTCTTATTTTTATGAACATAGTTATGGTCGGCATTCAGGAAGTCACCGTGACACACAACCAGATCAACCACTGGATACTGCCGCCTTCCATTACCTTGTTCGGCATACTGCGTCAGGTCTGCGGGGTAACGCCCAAACACATAATAAATTTGGCGTCCGTTGTGAAAGCCAGTTGGTACCTGGCTGTTTGAGTCATAGTCACGTTCACGCCCAGGCCAAGCAAGCCCCTTGATCTCATAGCCTTCGGTGAATTCAACAAGACAAAAGTCAGGATAGGTGTTCCGACCTGAACCTTCAAAATGCAGAGTCAGATTCTGCAAACGTTTCTGAAACCAGTTCTGGAAGTGGAATTCCTTGTCCTTCGCACTTACTGATTCAATTAGCTCACCAGCTTGAACCGCCAGCACACATTGTTCAAAAACATCGAAGCACGTTGTCTTTTTCATACAGAGGTTCCTTACTCAAAGCGTTTATTATCTAACACGCCCACCAGAACGATTCTATCTAGGCGTGCTTCGATGTTTTTGAACCGTGGAGAGCAGCCATGTAGAAGACAAATTCTTGATGTACGCCCAGAAAGCTCATCAAATTTATCATGATGCTGTGAAGATAGCCTGGTTGCTTGTTTGGTTTGACTACAGACACCCGCTTCGCAGCCTGTTCAAATCAAATATTTTCCTACCAGTCTTTCAACAAAAAAGTTCCATTTGTCCAAGGTGTGCACTTGATGAAGGTAATAGCTCGGCGACCAAGCCCCCTATTCGTGGAGATCGCTGCTTCTGCTGCCGAACCTGCGCTTGTCTAGGCTGCTCTTGATAAGCCGTCAAATCCTGCTTCATCCGCTCTTGCTGATTCTCGGTTAAAAGCTTATCCTGCCTGTAATTCTCAATCATTTCTTGAATGTGCTGTACATACGCTTGCGGTCTGCCTAACTAGACAGCTATCTGCTTAACCCTGTTTTCCATTCCACTGCACCCTAGACCCCGATTCCGATGGTCGCCAGTATTCCGACTCATTTCCATTCATCCCTTACACACATCAAATCTGGTGAAGCCCATTTATGATTCTTCTCTCAGCAGTGAAATGTACTCAGGGCTGTCGGAAATCGTGTTGTGGCTTGTGCCAGCAATCACTTTTAAAAATGCAGTTCCGGCACGAAAACGGTTAAAGAGTGACTCAGTGCTTGCACACGGTATAACTTCATCCTGTTGGGCGGCAATAATGAGTGTTGGCGCGTTAATCAGCTCGACATACTTCCAAGATTCAAACTTATCCACCAGCAGCCAGCACACCGGAAAGTAGGGAAAATGCTGCTCAGCGAGTTCTTGAATACTGTTGTAGGGCGTTACAAGCACAAGACGAGCAACGGGGCGCTGACTCGCCAAGTAAGCCGCAACGCCGCTGCCTAAGCTACGGCCTACAACCGTGATGTTTGGGTACTCTTCATAAACCTTGTCGAAGAGTGCGATCGCATCAGCAAAGAGTGCAGCTTCTGAAGGCTTACCGGAACTGCCCCCGTAGCCTCGATAGTGCTGAAAATAGAGAGCATGGTCAGGAAACGCAGTTGAAAAAGTAAGAAGCCTTCGTGAGACATCCTCTGAGTTACCGCCAAAGTAAATGAGCGCCTTCGAGCCGCTGTAGGGGCGAACGGTCACATTGACGGTAGCGCCCTCTACAGGCAATGTGATGACGCTTGTGCCGTCACCCTGCGATCGCGGTTGTGGGAAGTAAATGAGTGAACGCTGAAATGCAAATAGCGCAGCGCACAGGCCGACATAAACGAGTGCAGTAACACCCAAACAAATGAGTAAAATGCGTATCATAGGGGTTCTCAAGAACTTTATGGTCGTGTTGTAGGGCACCTTTTATGCCTAAGCTCCCCACTCAAATCACGTCTTCCATTTTAGAGATCTGTCATTACTGGCACCGTTTTTGTATTGCTAGCATCTTTGCCATCGCGTTTGTTTTAAGCATTAGCCTTCAGGCTCAGCCTGTCTTCGCAGCATCCGTGCCTCTGTCTAAGCAGCCACCCATCGTTCAGTCGATGAGTTTAGGTAGTGAATCAGGAGAACTCAGCTTTATCCCTAATCGGCTCACATTTAAAACAGGTACTCGCTATAAGCTAGCGCTACAAAACGCAAGCCCCCAGAAGCACTACTTTACCGCCAAAGATTTTGCTGACGCCATTTGGTCTCAAAAAGTAGATGCTGGCAATGTAGAAGTCAAAGGGGCGATTCATGAGCTAGAGCTACGGCCTGGGTCAAAAGCCGATTGGGTTTTTATCCCGCTACGGGCAGGTCTATACAGCCTACGCTGCACAATTCCAGGCCATGCCGAAGCAGGCATGGTGGGGACGATAGAGGTTACAGGGTAAAGGGTCTAACCTTTTCTTTAACCTCAGTTCTAAAATTCATCGCTAATGGCCGTGATTTGAAACAGATCGCATCAGGTTTGCGCGCGCGCTATCTTCTAAGCGGTCTTGAAAATATTTTGTACTGTAGATCCAGGGTCTCGCTAAAAATTGATTCAAAATGTGCCGACGTGCATTGTGAAAGTCTTCTTCAGGCACCCATTCATATTCTTGACGGACTTGTCTTTCATACTCGTCAAATCGAGCCGTAGATGCACCGAGGATCGCTAAATCTACATCTACCAAAATTTGAGCTGAGAGACTTTGCACAATGACATCATGCCGAGTTGCTAAGATTAGCGCCTGAATTTTGAGCGATACATCAGCCTCTAAACCTAGGCTCTGCATCACGTTTGCAGCCCATTTTGCACTTTGGACTTCATTATCATGCCTGCGCGGCTCATAGACTGCATCATGGAACCAAAGCGCAATCTCAATTTCGGCACGGTCTTGGTTGAGTAACTGTATCGCAGATAAAAGATCCAAACATTCTTCTAAGTGCTGGAGCGTGTGATAGTGCCGATGAGGTTCAGCATAGTGCTGCATGATCTGCTCATAAACAGATGCATCAGGGACTGTACCACCCAAATCAAACCAGCTTCGATTCCAGTTTGTAATACTGAGTCTGGATTCAGTCATCAGAAAAGACGGGCATAGGTTGATGGCTTTATCTTCCCACAGCGCATCCATTCCCAGGGTTCTGTCAGGCTCGTTATGTCTATTAAGTAGAGGAGCCTAAGCGCTTTTCCCAATCTGCATTAATTTTGGCCTGATTTTCAGACTCTTGCTGTAACAGATCTTTTTCGGTGGTGTAGACCAAATCGAGATCGTCTACCAAGGTTGAGCGTGCAAACTGACGGGCAAAGGTTAGTTTTTGCGTCAGG
>JAGVDA010000072.1 GCA_020058975.1 Thermosynechococcus sp. WC_1
ATCCGCAGAGCAGTCATTTTATCCAGTGCCTGATCGTAAGGGACTTTACATAATTCCGGCAGACCGAGCGCTAAACAAGGCACAACACTATTTGTCTCAAGTCGGGAATAGTGCAGCAGTATTAAAACTAAGGTTAAAGCCGCTGTTTTCAGTTTTTGACCTAATTGTTATAGATACCCCACCACAGAAGGGGCACTTAGGCATGACCTCATTGGGAGCTTCTGACTATGCAGTTATACCAGCAGAGGTCGCGGCAAAGGGGGTTAACTCGTTGTCAGAGACATGGGCACTCATTGAAGAAAGTAAGGCTCTAGAAGCATTCAAAGGAAGTTTGATTGGAGTCCTTCCCTTTCGTGCTAGGTGGGTTGGCAATATGCCTACAACAGAAACACGTTCAAATATGGCTTTGATGAAAGAAATAATTGGCGATTTACTTCTTCCACCACTATTAGAGTCAGAAATTTACAAAAAAGCGATTAATTATGCTGCTTTACCTTCAGAAGTCGCTGAAGGTAAAGCAGATCTTGAATATCCCTTTGAAGTGCTCTTACAAAAAATCTTTCCGGCGTCACCGAATAAGGGCGTTAGAAAAAATAAGGAGGTTGCGGCCTAATGGAGATGGAGACAAGACTAAGTGCTGCTGAGCTACTTGCAAATCGTGGTCGAGCTAAAGTGGCGAGTAGAAATGATGATTTGAAGAATTTGATAGGAACTAAGCAGGACGCTGAGGAGAAGACTGCATTAGACCCTCGCCCATTGGAAAACTCTGATACAGGGAACATAATCTCAACTTGGAAACAAGAGCTTCAAAGCTTGCCTGAAATTTCAAACTTTATGTTGCGTGTTGAGCAGTCTATAAAAGAAGATCTTCAATTGTATGCAAAAAAGCAGGGTGTAACAGCGGAGACTCTAATTCAAGCAATGTGGCTCGTTGTTAAAGGGGACTCTAAAATGCTTGAAACTGTTTTAGTTGACGCCCAAATACACCATAAAAGAAGAGCAAGGGCGGCAGAACTTAAGAACTTAATCACAAGAGCAGAGAAAATCGTTTAGAATGCAAACAAGTTTGCATTCTAGCAATCATGAATACAATCTTGTTTAAATTAATCGTAATCTGACTACAAGATTTTGTGCAGTTATGAACCAAATTGTCCTTGACTAACCCCCCAGTTATCTAGCCTTATTACTTTCAGTATTGAGGCAAACCCCAAGGCAAAGCTGCCGCTTAGCAAATGCTAAAAAGCAATGGTCTCAGGCGATCGCCCTCTCAGCTACCGCCCCACCCTAGCCATGCATCCGCTACACACAGCAGCGATCGCCCCTCCCACCCATAGCTCAAACTATGCGATCGCCCGTCTCCAGCCAACCGAAGTCGCGTGGGCTGAAGCAAAGGAAAGGCTTGGCTTGGGCTACTGCGATCGCACGTCTGGTTTCTCATCGTCGTTAACGCTGGCGATAACGCTCGCTAAGCCGTTGAGCAGCGTCCGCATGTTTTTGAACCAGCTCTGGTGGAGCCAACACTAGAGCCTGATCCATAAAGCGATTAAGCCATCGACTATATTCGTTGAGTGAGCGCTGGGGTAAAAGAACTTCATAGTCAACATATTGTGGAAGGCCATCAGAACCTTTCGGGCCTTTGAGGATGGTCTGCCGTGGATGTCGTTTTTCACCCTCAGTGATAAACGGAATTACTTCTGAGTAGAAGCGAGCCTTAATCTGAATCAAATCTAGTAAGCCATCTCTTTCAGCCTTTTGCTCTTGAGGGTCGCCTAGAAATAGTCCCCATCCCACTTGAAGAAGGTCATGAGCTATATTCATTTGCTTGATTTGAGTGTCAATCCCACGTTCAGGTCGGTCTAAGACCTTAAGGGAATCGTGAAAACGATCAATACGAACGATCTCTAGATGTTGGTTCTGACAATGCTCTATGAGAAGATACCAGGCAATATCGGCATAAATGAGCTGGAGTGGAAAGACATGAATATGCCCGATTTGATTAGGTACGTAAGGATTACTCTTGCAAAGTAGCTCTACAGCCTGTCCTTGTACAATGGCCTCTTCTAAAGGAGCAAGCTGATGAAAGAGCGTGTGCCGATATACCCCCTTTTGCATCATTTCAACAGGGTCAGAGTAAACGATCACTCGGTTTAAGTAGGTGCGAACGGGATAAAACAAAGATTGCTGCTGTTCAAGATTTAAGCCCCGCAGCCGTTTCTGAAGAGTCTCAAAAATCTGGCGAATTTTTGGATCGCCTTGATGTTCAGCGTTCGCATCTAATGATTGAATTGCCACCTGCAACTGCTCTAAGTCCATTGCCCCAGTGCCTAAGTAATAGCCCCAGCGATACATGCGCCGATCGAGGATGCCGTATTGACGCAAGGTTTCTAGATCCTTGCGAAGAGTGGAAATCGCACAGTTGGGCAGTTCGATGTTGAGGGACTGGGCGAGAGCTTGGAGGCGATCTCGAACTTCTTCTAGGGCTTGATGGTGTCCTTGAGTTTTGGGACTAAGGGGGTCTGCACAGCCAACGCCAGGGTGATGAATGAAGGTTGCGATGAGGAGTAGTAGACGCTCAAGGGATTTTCGATCTTGATAGGGATGTGGGATTCGCGGCATGGCATTCATCCAGTCAAGAAAAAGGAAATATTATTCTATCAGAGAATAAAATCGTTAAGAGATATGTTGGATGGTGGTTTTAGGCATTAATTTGGGTGTGTTGTGAATAGCCTCTATTTGATGAAGTATGAGGATTGTACCTGATAGAGTACAGCTTACGGTTTGGGGAGAAAGGACAAAAAGCCTGTGACAGAAACATTCTGGCAAGCCAAGACTTGGGGCAGTAGGACATGAATACAGATACCTATGAAAAGCAGGGTGACACCACTTATACAGCGGTGAGCTTTGCCCCAGTACAAGGGTTTATCGAAAAATCTCGTAAGCTTCGAGATTTATTTGGAGCCTCGCTGATTTTGTCGTACCTGAGCCAGCAGTTAGCAGAGGCGGCGAGTGCGTCGTCCGAATGTGAGGTTATTTCACCAGCACTGATTGATGTGCAAGAAGGAATGCCAAACCGGATTTTGATTCGTGGATTGTTTGAGCGCAATGAAGTTGAGCAAACTTTAATTAAAGCGTGGGATAAGGTTCTGACGACTTGTCGGACGTGGATTGAAGCAGATGCCTTTCCCCATGAAACCTTTAGTTGGGAACATGAGTGGCTTAAGTGGAAGCAGTATACTTGGGAGATTTTTTGGGGTCGTGGTAAATCGCCAGATGAAGCGATGCGAGATTTAGAGCGCCGTAAGCTGAGGCGAGATTGGACGGGAGTGAACTGGACAGGGGATAGTTCTAGCCTGACGGGAACCGATGCGATCGCAGGGCCGCACCTAGGCAAAGAAGACAAAAATCCAGGACACGCTTTAAGTTCAACTGAAAAGGAAGCGTTAATCGGATTTTATCGGCAGCTTGCTTGGGTGCTGGACGATCCCTATAAACGCGCAGGGGCAATTGTCCCGAACGATCAAGAGCCAGAAGGGAAGTATATTGCAGCCAACGAACGGCTGAGTCTACCAGAACTGGTGAAGCGTTTGGTGACGTTACCAAAGCTGGCTAAAAAAATTGGAATGGAAGATTTAGGCGAGGGGTTTAAGGACATCTACCGAGAGCCTGGATACTGGACAGGCTGGTTTATGGGGGATGGCGATAAGGTTGGCAGAAAGCTAAAGGATATTTCTGCTGAATACGGAGATGAGGGTCTAAAGCAATTTAGTAACAAGATGCGGCATTGGGGACAGACGTTTCAGGACAACCGCGACCAGTTCCCTGAAGGAAAAGGGCGGGTGATTTATGCAGGGGGTGACGATTTCTTAGG
>JAGVDA010000546.1 GCA_020058975.1 Thermosynechococcus sp. WC_1
GGTTGCAGAAGAAAGAGGTTTGACCCTTGAGCAAATCTACAGTTAGCCCTTGATTTAGCGATACCTAAAAGTGCCAGTTGCGATTTGTGATCTCACAATGTCGCTGGCACTTTATCCATGTTTAACTCCAATGCCTTTGTCGGGATGCAACTATCATGAGATTAGAAGACGTACAACCAAAAGAGGGTTCGCAGCATCGCCCTCGCCGTGTCGGTCGCGGTATTGCGGCGGGTCAAGGTGCAAGCTGTGGCTTTGGGATGCGGGGGCAAAAGTCCCGTTCCGGTCGCCCCACACGGCCTGGTTTTGAAGGGGGGCAAAATCCTCTTTATCGCCGAGTGCCAAAGCTCAAGCACTTTACCCTTGTCAATCACAAGCAGTACACGGTGCTGAATGTGTCTCGCCTGGAAACTTTGACTGCAAATAGCGAAGTTACCCTTGAGTCGCTTTTAGAAGCAGGAATTCTAACTGCCCAGAAGGGGGGGTTGAAGATCTTAGGTGATGGCGAGTTGACCGTTGCGCTCAACGTTAAGGCTTCGGCTGCAACGAAAAGTGCGATCGCCAAGATTGAAGCCGCCGGCGGCAGCATCGAAATTATCGGCTAATCTGCTCGGTCTATCAGCGTCTCAATTTAGCTTTAATGCCGCTGCCATTTAATACAAGAGGTTAACCATATATGGTCGTCAGTCGAGGAAAGACACCATCTGCCCAAGAAACATTTACTCAGATGGCACAGGCTGCTGGTCTGCGTGGACGAGTATTGGTCACGCTTGGCCTACTGGTCTTGGTTCGTTTGGGGATTTATCTTCCCATTCCAGGTATCAACCGACCCGCTTTTGCTGAGATTGTCAAAAGTAACCAGTTTTTGGGTTTCCTCGACTACTTCTCTGGCAATGGCTTTTCAGCACTAGGCATTTTTGCGTTGGGGATTCTTCCCTTTATCAATGCATCCATCATTATGCAGCTCCTGACCGCTGCCTTACCTTCCCTTGAGCGGCTGCAAAAGGATGAAGGGGAAGCGGGTCGGCGCAAAATTTCTCAGCTTACGCGCTACGTTGCGTTGGGATGGGCCATCCTTCAAAGTATTGGCTTTTCTCTTTTTGTCAACTCCGCACCAGGCGTCGTGGCGAGTCCTGGCCCCATCTTTATTGGACAAATGACGTTGGCGTTAACCGCTGGCTCTATGTTTGTGATGTGGGTCAGTGAGCTGATCACGGAACGGGGAATTGGTAACGGCGCTTCACTACTCATCTTCTTGAGCATTGTTTCTGGTTTACCGCAATCTTTAAGCCAGACGATCGACTTGACCCAGAGCGGCGTCAGCGTTGGTAATGTTGTACTTCTAATTACGGTTTACCTCTTTACAATAGTGGGTGTTGTGTTTGTCCAAGAGGGCAGCAGAAGAATCCCTATTGTTTATGCCCGTCGTCAAGTGGGTCGTCGCATGTATCGGGAGCAAACCAGCTACCTGCCGCTGCGTCTTAACCAGGGCGGTGTGATGCCCATTATTTTTGCATCGTCCGTGCTGATTTTGCCTGGAGCCGTAGCCACTAATTTTGCCAGCAATGAAACCATTGGCAAAATTGCAGGTTATCTTTCCCCTGCTGGTCCTACACCCTGGATCCACGTCACGTTTTACCTGACGCTCATTGTATTTTTCAGCTACTTTTATTCGTCCCTTGTTATGAACCCTGTGGATGTCTCGCAAAACCTCAAAAAAGGTGGCGCGAGCATCCCTGGAATCCGTCCTGGCAAGGCGACAACGGAGTATCTCGAAAAAGTTCTGAATCGCCTGACGCTGCTTGGAGCCGTTTTCTTAGGGTTTATTGCCGTTGTACCGACGGCTGTCGAGAGCGCGACGCGGGTGACGACCTTTAGAGGACTTGGAGCAACTTCTTTGCTAATTCTGGTTGGGGTTGCGATTGATACTGCCAAGCAGATTCAA
Source organism: Thermosynechococcus sp. WC_1 (assembly GCA_020058975.1). Classification (GTDB taxonomy): domain Bacteria; phylum Cyanobacteriota; class Cyanobacteriia; order Thermosynechococcales; family Thermosynechococcaceae; genus JAAURS01. The sequence continues at coordinate 1,943 of JAGVDA010000546.1, forward strand.
ACCTACGTCATTTCCCAGCGTTATGAAGGCATGGTGAAAGATTAATGGCACGTTTAATTCTCTTTGGCCCTCCTGGGGCTGGCAAGGGTACTCAGGCTGTTGAGCTTTCGAGCCGATTCACTGTTCCTCACATCTCGACGGGAGATTTGTTTCGGGCAGCCGTGTCTGAGCAGACGGCCTTAGGGGTAAAAGCTCAGGGATATCTAGATCGTGGAGAGCTGGTGCCAGATGAGTTGGTCATCGACATGATTCGGGAGCGGCTGGTTCAGCCTGATACCCAAGCAGGCTGGCTTTTAGACGGGTTTCCTCGGACAGTTCCTCAGGCTCATGCCCTAGACGAATTGCTGTCTAGCATCAATCAGAGTTTAGACCGCGTGGTAAATCTTGAGGTGCCCGATGGGTTTCTTCTAGAGCGCCTTCTGGGTCGGGGGCGCAAAGACGATAATGAAGAAGTCATTCGTCGTCGACTGCAGGTCTATCACGACCAGACCGCGCCATTGATTCGTTTCTATGGTGATCGCAATCAGCTCACCGACATTGACGGGAGCGCACCCGTGGAGGACGTAACGGCAGCGATTCAGACTGCCCTGACTGCCTTCTTCTCCCAAGCTTAATCCCCATACTGTTTCGCATTCCTCAAGGAGGATATTGCCATTGTCTAAGCAAGATGTCATTGAGATGGAAGGAACCGTCACCGAATCTCTGCCGAACGCGATGTTCCGCGTGGATCTCGATAACGGCTTCAATGTCCTCGCTCATATCTCTGGCAAAATTCGGCGGAACTACATCAAAATTTTGCCCGGCGATCGCGTCAAGGTTGAGCTAACCCCCTACGACCTGACTAAAGGCCGTATTACCTATCGCCTCCGCAAAAAGTAGTCAGCCTGACCCTAAGATATAATTTTTTAAATTTTCCTTTAGCTTTAAATAGTGCTAAGATAACGAGTTTGGAGTTGTAAGTAGTCATGAAAGTTCGTGCATCCGTCCGTAAAATCTGCGACAAGTGCCGCGTTATTCGGCGGCGAGGTCGTGTAATGGTCATCTGTTCTAATCCAAAGCACAAACAGCGCCAAGGGTAAGCAGCAGCTTTTTGTCCATTGAGTTTGCCCCCTGGGGCTGTGAATGAGTAACGTATCCACAAAGGAGATAAGCATAGCGTGGCACGTATTGCCGGAGTTGACCTTCCACGAGACAAGCGCGTTGAGATTGGTCTAACCTACATTTTTGGAATTGGCTTGTCGCGATCCCACGCCATTTTGGCGAAAACAGGTGTTAACCCTGATACCCGCATTAAAGAGCTGTCTGATGCAGACATTTCCTCTTTAAGGGTTGCGGTTGAAGAGTATCAAATCGAAGGAGATCTCCGACGATTTGAGTCTATGAACATCAAGCGATTGATGGACATTGGTTCCTACAGAGGTCGCCGTCATCGTCTGGGTCTGCCCGTTCGCGGTCAGCGGACTCGTACAAATGCCCGAACCCGTCGTGGCGGTCGTCGTACCGTAGCCGGCAAGAAAAAGGCAGTGAAGAAATAATTAATCGCTTTTAATCCTTTCCCTCAGTTTTAGCCCAGTTTTAGCGTAGTCTGCCTCGATAACAGTTAAAGAACCGATATGGCGCAACAATCGAAACGATCCTCAAGCCGTAAGCAAAAGCGGAACGTCCCCAGCGGCGTGGCTCACATCCAGTCCACATTCAACAACACCATTGTCACCATCTCCGACGTCAATGGAGAAGTCATTTCCTGGGCCTCAGCTGGCTCTAGCGGCTTCAAGGGCGCTAAAAAGGGCACCCCCTTTGCCGCTCAAACCGCATCTGAAGGTGCTGCTCGACGTGCCATGGATCAAGGCATGCGACAAATTGAGGTCATGGTCAGCGGTCCTGGCGCAGGTCGGGAAACCGCAATCCGTGCGCTTCAGGGTGCTGGACTCGAAATCACGTTAATTCGAGATGTAACGCCGATTCCTCACAACGGCTGCCGTCCACCAAAGCGTAGACGCGTTTAACGCCGTTTAGGTCAGTGGTTTGCTCTAGCACAGGCTTTTATGGCGAAATAAAGTGTTTTAGTAAAGCGTATTGACTTTTGTGGGCGCATTAAAGCAAGCAGCAGCAACAAGAGAGGGTTTCACGTGGCGCAATTTCAGGTTGAATGTATTGAATCGAGAGTGGATGCAGACTACAGCCAGTACGGCAAGTTTGTCCTAGAGCCGTTAGATCGCGGTCAGGGAACCACGGTAGGAAACGCCCTGCGGCGAATTTTGCTGTCTAACTTATCGGGTACAGCCGTGACTTCCGTTCGCATTGCGGGCGTGAACCACGAATTTGCAGCAATTCCCGGTGTCCGTGAGGATGTATTGGACGTGCTGCTGAGTATGAAGCAGATCGTCCTAAACAGCCATAGCCCTGAGCCACAAATTGGCAGGCTTTTTGTAAAAGGACCGGCAACGGTCACTGCTAAGGATTTTGAAGTTTCAGCAGACGTTGAAATCATCAGCCCTGACCAGTACGTTGCAACCCTTGGTCCCGACGCTGTGCTTGAGATGGAATTTAAGATTGAGCAAGGTAAAGGCTACCGTCCGGTCGAGAAAAATCGAGACGAAAATGTTGCCCTTGACTTCTTGCAAATTGACGCAATCTTTATGCCAGTACGGAAAGTGAACTACACCGTAGAGGATGCCCGCGTGGGTGGCTCTATGGAAAAAGATCGCCTCATTATCGAGATGTGGACGAACGGCAGTTTGACCCCTCAAGAGTCGTTGAGTCAGGCGGCATCTATTTTGGTGGACTTATTTAATCCACTCAAAGATGTCACCTATAGACCCGTCGAAGATCCTGAGATTGCGGCAGAGGATGAGACGAATCAGATTGCGATCGAGGGCTTGAATCTATCGGTACGCGCCTATAACTGTCTCAAACGCGCTCAAATTAACAGCGTTGCTGATTTGCTGGAGTACTCTCAAGAAGATCTGCTAGAGATTAAAAACTTTGGCGCAAAGTCTGCTGAAGAGGTGATTGAAGCGCTCCAAATTCATTTGGGCATTACGCTTCCCCTCGAGAAGGCTTCAAAGAACCCATAATTTAGAACCAATAGTAAGGGAAACAGGTCGATATGCGTCATCGTTGTCGCGTTCATCAATTAAGTAAACCCGCTGACCAGCGCAAAGCACTGCTTCGCGCCTTGACGACGGAGCTGATCCGTCATGGTCGAATTACGACTACTAAAGCAAGGGCGCGTGCGGTTCGCTCTGAAGCAGAGCATATGATTACTCTGGCGAAGGAAGGGACTCTGGCTGCTCGTCGTCGGGCGCTGGGCTATATCTACGACAAGCAGCTCGTACATGCGCTGTTTGAGAGTGCGCCTGAGCGCTACGGAAATCGCAACGGTGGATACACCCGCATTATTCGTACGGTACCCCGTCGCGGAGATGCTGCTGAGATGTCGGTCATTGAGCTGGTCTAACCTAAAGGCAGTCGCCAAAATTAAGTAAGCGCTTCGAGTTTTATGGTGTCTACGATTCTTCCTACTGTGCAAAGAGTTGCCCTGGTTATTCAGTACCTGGGCACTCGTTTTCATGGTTGGCAGCGTCAACCCCATCATCGCAGCGTGCAGGCTGATATTGAGCAGGCTATTGAATCTGTGGTGGGCTATCCGGTGACGCTTCACGGCGCAGGCCGAACCGACACAGGGGTACATGCAGCGGCTCAGGTAGCGCATTTTGAGGTGGCATCACCTATTCCACCCGCTCGATGGGCGAGTGTCTTGAATGCTCGGCTGTCGGATGATATCTTAATTCGTGCTTCTGCGGCGGTTTCCTCAAGTTGGCACGCTCGATTCTCGGCACTTTGGCGGCGCTACCGCTATACGCTGTATGGCGATGCGCGCCCGAATTTGTTTTTACAGCCCTACACTTGGCACTACTATCACCATCCCTTAAATGTTGAGCGGATGCAGTCTGCGTTGAAACCATTGGTGGGTCGTCACCATTTATCGGCGTTTCATCGGGCTGGCTCTAGCCGAAAGCATTCTTGGGTGGATGTGCAGGCCGCAAGCTGTGAATCTGTCACGAGTGTTGGGGCGGGTTCGCTGCTTCAGATTGAGGTGCAGGCCAGCGGCTTTTTGTATGGCATGATGCGGCTGCTGGTGGGACAGCTTGTGCAGGTGGGTGCCGGACTGCGATCGCCAGAAGCCTTTACCGAAATTTGGCAAACTGAGCAGCGCAATGAAGTGAAACACTCCGCCCCTGCGAAGGGACTGTGTTTACTGAGGGTTGGGTACCCTGACTTTCCCTTTCCGCCAGAGGTTTGGTTTGATACCTTCCCTCATTTTGTGTTGTCGAACCCACCGCCAACTACCAACTTTTATGCGAGTTCAGTGTCTTAATCTGATCCGCATACGTCAACGTTTTGAAGCCCGAATTGAGATCAACGATGGAAAAAACTTACCTGCCGACCGATTCAAATGCCGACCAAAAATGGTTCGTCGTAGACGCTGCTGATCAGCGTTTAGGCCGCTTGGCGACTCAGATTGCGATGGTGCTGCGCGGCAAAAATAAGCCTCACTATACGCCGTTTATGGATACGGGCGACTTTGTGATTGTGATCAACGCTGAAAAAGTTTGCGTGACGGGCAAAAAGAGCGAACAAAAGCTTTATCGTCGCCATTCGGGTCGTCCCGGCGGGATGAAGGAAGAAACCTTTGCAGATCTACAAAAGCGTTTGCCAGAGCGGATTATCGAGAAAGCCGTAAAAGGGATGCTGCCCAAAACGAGCCTGGGGCGTCAGCTCTTTACCAAGTTAAAAGTCTATGCTGGTCCAGATCATCCCCACCAGTCTCAGCAGCCAGCCGCCTTAAAGATTGAAACGATTTCAGGAGTAACCCAATAATGCAAGCCACTGATTCTTCTAAGCGCGTTTCTTATGCCGGCACAGGCCGTCGTAAAACGTCTGTTGTTCGCGTTCGTTTGGTGCCTGGCACGGGCAAGCTGATCATTAACGGCAAGCCTGGGGAACTCTACCTTCAGTTCAATCCCACCTATATTTCTTTGGCGAAGGCTCCTCTAGAAACGTTGGGTCTAGAAGGCGAGTACGACATTCTTGCCAATGCCAAGGGCGGTGGCTTAACAGGTCAAGCCGATTCCATTCGGATGGGTGTGGCGCGGGCGCTCTGTCAGCTTGACCCAGATAACCGTAAGCCCCTGAAGATTGAAGGCTTCTTAACCCGTGATCCTCGCGCGAAAGAGCGGAGAAAGTACGGTCTACGCAAGGCACGGAAGGCTCCTCAATACTCGAAGCGTTAAAGCTGCGTTTGTTGTTTTCGGCTCATTTTATACATCAATTTTGAAGGAGATAGAACAATGGCAAAGCCTGGAATTCATCCAGAATGGTACCCCGAAGCACAGGTTTTGTGCGATGGCGAAGTCGTGATGACGGTTGGGTCTACCAGACCTCAACTGAATGTTGATATTTGGTCTGGGAATCACCCGTTTTATACGGGAACTCAAAAGCTGATTGATACGGAAGGTCGTGTTGAGCGATTTAAGCGCAAGTACGGCATGAAGTAAAGCTGGGAAAGCTTTGTTTTTTGATATTTAGCTAAAGAGGAGTGCATTTTTATAAAATGCACTCCTCTTTATTTTTATAGCGATACGCTAGAACCAGAGAAGTTCTTCCGCTATCTAGGACTAAATTCCATTGAGCCAGCATTCTGACCATCCAGATCCTCCCCCCATGCAGTCTCTGCTGCGAGTTCTCAAGAGCTTGGTGGTCTATCGCTGGCTCTTGATTGGATCCTTAGTGAGCCTACTATGTTTAACAGCCGCCAATGCCGTCACCCCGCAGTTGTTTCGGTGGGGCATTGATGAAGGCATTACCAAAAAAGATCTTGAAATTGTACTATACAGCGCGGGCGCATTGGTCTTAGCCGCCATTAGTCGGGGATTGTTTAATTTTGGGCAAAGCTTTTGGGCAGAAGCCGCCTCCCAAGGCGTTGCCTACGATCTCCGTAATCGCATCTTTAGCAAAATCCAAAACCTGAGCTTTAGCTACCACGACCAAGCCCAAACGTCTCAGCTCTTGACCCGTGTGACCAATGATATTGAGCAAATTCGCACGTTTTTGGGCACCAGCCTTGTGCAGGTTATTAGCTCTGTTGTGACGCTGCTCAGCATTGCCGTTGTGATCTTATTCATGAATTGGCGCTTGGCGCTTATTACCTTGACGGTTGTGCCCATGACCGGATGGCTACTGGCGCAGTTCTTCTCTAAAAACAGCCGACTCTTTGGTCAAGTGCAGGAGCAGCTCGGCAACCTTAATGCGGTCTTGCAAGAAAACCTTATTGGCATTCGGGTGGTCAAAGCCTTTGTGCGTGAAGAGGCTGAGGCTGAGCGCTATACGGCATTAAATGATGCCCTGGTGGAAACCAGCATGAAAACCATTCGCGCCATTCGCAATACGTTTCCGTTTATTTTTTTACTCAGTAACTTGGTTACGCTGGCGGTGTTTGGCTATGGTGGGTCAGAGGTGATTGGCGGTCAATTTTCAGTTGGGGAACTGGTGGCCTTCAATGCCTATCTGCTGCTCATTCTTCAGCCCCTTTTGCTGATTGGCTTTGCCGCCCCTGCGATCGCCCAAGCCGCTTCTTCTGCCCAGCGCGTCTATGAGGTGGTGGATGCAACCATTGAGATTCGCGATCGCCCCAATGCCATTCCCTTTTCGGGCTGCGTGGGTCGTATCACCTTTGAAAATGTCTCCTTTCGATACCCTGGCGCAACCACCGAAGCCCTCAAGGCGGTTTCTTTTGAAACCAAGCCTAAAGAGTTAATTGCTGTACTGGGCATGACGGCCTCTGGCAAAAGCACCATCATGAATTTACTGCCCCGCTTTTATGATGTCACCGCCGGATCGGTACGCATTGACGGCAGGGACGTGCGCGATTTTTCGCTTAAGAGTCTGCGATCGCATATCGGCATTGTATTTCAAGAAACCACGCTCTTCTCGGGCACCCTGCGGGAAAATATTGCCTATGCCAACGCTAGCGCGTCCCTAGAGCAGGTGATTGAAGTGGCAAAAGCGGCTCAAATGCACGAATTTATTATGGGTTTGCCCGACGGTTACGAAACCATAGTCGGGGAGCGGGGCGTGGGGCTATCGGGAGGGCAGAAGCAACGGGTGGCGATCGCCCGAACCCTGCTCACAAACTACAGCATTCTTATTTTGGATGACAGCACCTCCGCCGTCGATGCCCAAACCGCCGTCCAAATCCAGGCGGCTTTAGATGATTTAATGCGCCAAAAAGCCTGTACCACCTTTGTTGTGGCTCAGCGCATCAGCACCGTCCAAAATGCAGACCGCATTTTGCTAATGGACAAAGGCCGATTGGTGGGGCAGGGCACCCATACGGAACTCATGGGTACAAGTCCCCTCTACGGCGCAATCTTAGAATCTCAGGTAAAGCAAGCACCCGATTTAACCGCATCTCGTTAAAGTGCAGTGTTTCAAAGTGCAGCGCTGCTGTTTTTATTTGCGCTCACGCTGTATTTTGATGACCGCACCGGAATGTTTGAATTCATCCAACATCTGTTGGGCAACAAGCCAAAGAAAGAGAGGAATGGTTGTGAAATAGCGCTTCCATAATCTGTGAGGCTCCTGAATGAGCCGAAAGAACCACTCTAGACCTGCCCGACGGAGAAATTCTGGTGCGCGTTTATGGATTCCTGCATAGACAGGGAAAGCCCCACCCAAGCCAACCATCACAGCAGATACCTTTCCTTTATGTTGTGACATCCAAGTTTCTTGTTTTGGGCAACCCAAAGATACAAAAACAATTCCAGCCCCACTCTGATTTAAAAGTTGAATCAGAGTAGAATCTTCATCAGATGTAAGCGGACGAAAAGGAAGTGGAGTCATTCCAGCAATCTTAAGGTTAGGAAATTCTCGATATAACCTAAGCTTCATTTTTTCAAGAATGCTTGCTTGAGATCCCATAAAATAGACGCTTACGTCATCTACTTGGGCAAGTTTGCACACCCCTTCTAAAACATCTATACCAGCAACTCGATCTTGGTTAACTGCACCCAAAAAGCGCATCATCCATACCAAGGGCATGCCGTCTGGCGTTACAAGGTCAGCATTGTGCAGAACTGCTCCAAAGCTCGGATTCTGATGCGCCTCAATCAGCATATGAACGTTTGCAATACAGACAACCTTACTGAGGTTGCTTTTCCCCCACTTCACAATCGTTTTAATCTGTTCATCACAGCGAAGAGAGGTTATTGCAAAATCAATGACATTTTTGGTTTCCATCTCTTCTCCATGAATCACTATCTAGGCTTATTTTTAATAAATTTGTCTTGGAAAGGTTAACAACTCACTTGCAATCGGTAGTCAGAAGGCTAATTCAAATCTGATCAAGAACAGATACTGTTGAGGTGTTACTCATCAAGATGACTGCTCGGTAGCTTTGCAACCGTGGAGTCCCAGGTCAAGTATTGTGGTCAAGATGTTGAGGCGTAGCTGCTTGCAGCATTTCATCGGTCAGATCACGATGGGTTAGACGTTTGCCAATCAAATGGGCAACTTCATTAGAGTTACGGGCTAGAGGCTTACAACGGATTCAAGCATATGAGGTACGCTAATTGAGAAATGCGATAGAAGCATTAAACGACGAGATATTCAATGCCATTTTGATCCGGCTGAGTGTTACTCATAAAGGTGACGCCACGGTAGCAAAGTTGGCGAGCAGCTCTAGGTATAGGCGTAGCTGCTGGAACCATTTCGTATGTTGTGCCGCGATAGGTTAGACGTTTGCCCATCAACTGGGAAATTTCTTCTGGGGTACGAGCCGGAAGCTTATGTTGTGGAACTTTATAGGTTGTCCCGCGATAAATAAGGGTATGAGTTGCTGTATCAGCAGGAGACTCAACAGCGGATTGAATTTGAGGAAGGTCAATTAAGCTAAACATGACAATAACTCCTGGCATGAGTGGGCTACAAAAATAAAAGCGTAATAAAGAAAACTTGTGCGTCTCAGCAGAGGGGATTTTAGTAGAGCCGGTCTGTGCTGATGCAGTGCTTAAATGCTTCTACGTTTTGAAATATCCCATGTTGCCAATACTTCTTCAGTGACTCAACGCAGAATAGCGGGTGATTTAAATCACCGCATTTAAATCACCTGGGGGACATGTATTTTGGAAAACTAAGACTATGGTGTAGGAAAGCAAGAAAAATCGACGATGAGAAGTATCGGTCTAGGCATCGTGTCAGAGCAAAAAGCTCAAAAGCAGATCTCTACCCTGCGGCGGTTTTTGCAGTACCTTCAACCCTTCCGCAAAGAAATTCCAGTTGCGCTGACGCTGGTGTCGATTGGCGCTGCAACTCAGGCAGTGGGGCCATTTCTGTTGGGCTGGTCGATTGACCATGTCATTGCCAAAGGCGACCTGCGAGGTCTACTGCTGCTGCTAAGCCTGCTGGCAATCATTTATCTATCAGGAATCTGGGCGATTCGGGGGCAAATTCTGCGGGTTGGATCTATTATGCAGCGGCTGTTGGCTCAGCTTCGGCAGGATATTTTTGTCAAAATCCAGAGCCTGCCTCTTAGCTTTTTTGACCGGAGTGAAGCCGGAGACTTGATGAGTCGGCTGCTTAATGACGTGAATACCGTTAACCAAGCCTTTGGGCAAACCGTCGCGCAAATGTTGGGGAACCTATTGAGCTTGGTGGGTATTGTGATTGCCATGTTGGCGATTAACCTTCAGTTGGGGTTGTTGAGCAATCTGGTGGTGCCGCTCATGATTTTTACGACAGGTCTATTTTCTAACTGGGCTAGAGCTAGATTTCGCGTCACGCGCCAAACCATTGGAGAACTCTCAGCCAAGCTAGAGGAAGACATTAGCAGCGTGCGCGAAGCTCAGGCATTTAATCGGGTGCAGCTTAATATCGAAGAATTTGATTTGCTCAATGCTGCGAATCGAGATGCGAATGTGCAGGCGGTTGCCATTACTTCAGCGTTTTTGCCGTCGATCGATTTTCTCAACACCCTCGCGACCGCAGGGGTGCTGGCTTATGGCGGATATTTAGCCGTAACGGGTGCGGCTACGGTGGGCGTTGTGACTTCATTTTTGCTTTACGTACAGCAGTTTTTTAGACCCATTCAGATTTTGAGTCAGTTTTATACCCAGGCTCAGTCTGCGTTTGCTGGGCTAGAGCGAATTTTTTTACTCTTAGATGAGCCGTCAGAACTCAAAGATGCCACCGATGCTTCAGAAATGCCGCCGATTAAAGGAGAAGTGTTGTTTGAAGTCGTCACTTTTGGCTATACCCCCGATCAGCAGGTGCTGAAGGGCGTTAGTTTAGCGGCACACCCTGGTCAAATGATTGCCCTAGTGGGGCCGACGGGGGCGGGCAAAAGTACCATCATTAACCTCATTCTGCGGTTTTATGATGTGTCTGGCGGCGCGGTCAAAATTGATGGAGTTGATGTCCGCAGTGTGACCCAGGCTAGTTTGCGCCGTCAAATTGGAATTGTGCTACAGGATAATATTTTATTTAGCGGTACTGTTGCTGAAAATATCGCTTTTGGAATGCCCAAGGCAACCCAGGCTGAAATTGAAGCCGCTGCCCAACTGGCGAATGTGCATGAGTTTATTACATCGCTGCCCCAAGGGTACGCCACCCAGTTAGGAGAACGGGGTGCGCCCCTGAGTCAAGGTCAGCGACAGCTTATTAGTATTGCTCGTGCGGTTTTGATTAACCCCCGCATTCTGGTTTTGGATGAGGCAACCAGCAGCATTGATACCCGTACTGAGGCACTGGTGCAAACGGCGATCGCCCGTCTTCTCAAAAACCGGACTAGCTTTGTGATTGCCCATCGACTCAGCACCGTGACCCAAGCAGATCAGGTTTTAGTGATTCAGCAGGGCACTATTGCGGAACAGGGTACTCACGCAGAACTGATTGAGCAGGGCGGAGTTTATGCAAACCTTTACGCCCTCCAAATGACGGCAACCAATGCAGTCCCCGTTTAAGAACAGGCATAGACCACGAAGCTGCTGTTCTTAAACGGATTAAATCTCAATGCTCTAGGCGTTGGCATGTTTGCCTATAATTTGGGCAAGGCCAGGAACTGCCGCTACGATATCGCCTTTTACAGATTTGCGAAGCTTACTATAAGAAGAACAGATCAACCCATTTTTGACTCGCTGAATTTTTGCATCCGTAACGCCCAGAAGGGTATCGGCTGTGCGATCGCAGTTTTGCGTCAAATGCGCCACGGGGTCGCCTGCCTGTAGCCCTTCCTCCCAAAGCGGATCTAGGGCTGCGATCGCCTCAGGGAGTAGACGCTGAATTGCGCCAGGAATATAGTCTGCATCTATACCCTTGACAACGCCATAGGTTGCCTTGAGTGCCAAACCAGAAATACCGCTTTTTGCAGCCACCTGACCATCCATTAACTCGGTACAGTCTGCGGCGATGCTGGCTGTTATTTGCTTATTTAGCAATTTTTCACTCAAGCTCATAAAACTTTCTCCTCACAGATCCTCGTATGGACTTTAAATTGCTGTCCTTAGAACGTGGGTACATCCGTCCAAGGCAACTGCTGCCATCCCATAATATAGCCCCTCTTTTACGGCTGCTTTGACTTCTCTCAATCCTTCAAGAAGTCTAGGTTGGGTGAGCGAAGCCGAACTCAACACCTCCGCCTGTGCTGGGATTCGGCTTCGCTCACCCAGCGATGCAAATGATAGGTCAATTTTGTGAACAATTCAGGATCGATATGGAAGCTCCTACCCCCTGCCTAAAACGAATAAGAATCCGTTAAAGTGAGCTAGAGAGGTAGGCAAAATCTATCAACGAACCGTAGCCCTTATCTAAAGCACAGCCCGATTCATCTCAAGATTGGTGTCTTACCCATCCGTGATTTCAGCGTCAAAACCCTCTCAATCCTCTGTTAATCTCCCCAATCAGCGCTGGCAGATTCATCCTCAAGATTTAGCCCAGGCTGAGGGCGTTGCCCAAACCACTCAGTTGTCGCCACTGCTGGCACAGGTGCTGCTGAACCGTGGGCTAATCACGACAGAGGCCGTTCAGTTTTTTTTAGATCCAGAATCTCAGGCATTACCTGCCCCTCTCGAAGAATTCCCAGACCTGGCAACTAGCCTAGAACTGCTTGAAACCGCCGTGCGTCAAGGCGACAAAATCGCCATCTGTGGTGACTATGACGCCGACGGTATGACCAGTACCGCCCTATTGCTGCGCGCCTTAAAAGCCCTAGGTGCCCAAGTTGAATACGCCATCCCTAGCCGGATGCACGAGGGGTATGGCATTAATGCTCGCATTGTCGAAGACTTTGCAGCAGAGGGTGGCAAGCTACTGCTGACGGTGGATAACGGCATTGCGGCCTATGAACCCATCGCCAAAGCCCGTGAGCTGGGTCTGGCGGTTATTGTGACGGATCACCACGATTTGCCGCCGCAGTTGCCCCCCGCCAACGCGATTTTAAACCCCAAGCTTTTGCCAGCAGGTTCGCTTTACAGCGGATTGGCGGGGGTGGGGGTTGCCTACATTTTGGCAGTGGCCTTAGCGCAGCAGATGGGGCAAACCCAGCAGCTTGTGACCCCACTTTTAGAACTTTTTACCCTTGGCACGATCGCCGATCTTGCCCCCCTCATTGGCGTAAACCGCCGCTGGCTCCAGCGCGGACTTAAGCGTCTACCCTCTTCTGAGTTTGCTGGCATTAAGGCACTCATTGAAGTCTCTGGCAGTTCTTCGGGTTCTAAACAGGCGTTTAAGCCCGAAACCATTGGCTTTCGCCTGGGGCCACGCATCAATGCCGTTGGTCGCATTGGCGATCCGCAAACGGTGATTGAGCTACTGACGACGGACGATAAAGACATTGCCCAGACCCGTGCGGCGGAGTGTGAGCTGGCAAACCAGCAGCGCCAGCAAATGTGCCGAGAGATTGAACAGGCGGCGATCGCCCTGGTCGAACAAAACACCGACGGCACCCTAGATCCGCTCATCCATCGAGTATTGGTACTGATCGAACCCGACTGGCATCACGGTGTAATTGGCATTGTGGCCTCTCGGCTCGTGGAGCGTTTCGGCGTTCCGGTGTTTATTGGCACCTACGAAGACGACACACAGACCCTGATTCGGGGTTCTGCCCGCAGTATTCCTGAGTTTGATGTGTTTGAAGCCCTGCATTTTTGTGGCGATCTGCTGGGTCGGTTTGGGGGACATCGGGCAGCGGGGGGCTTTACCCTGGCGGCAGAGAATCTGGAGTCGCTGCGATCGCGTCTCAGCGAGTTTGCCCACCAACACCTTAAGCCAGAACATCTCAAGCCCTTGGTCAGTATAGATGTGCAGGCCAGGTTTACTGATATTACCCAAGCGCTCTATCAGCAGATGGATCGGCTCCAGCCCTGCGGCATTGGCAACCCAGAACCTGTGTTTTGGAGCGCGAATGTGAAGGTCTTAGATCAGCGCATTGTGGGGCAAAGTCACCTTAAAGTGACCTTGAGCCAAGACATCGAAACCCAAGAGGGTGGCGGTACTGCCTTTACGGCGATCGCCTGGCGCTGGGCAGAATACTTTCCGCTGCCTGAGCGGATTGATGTGGCCTATCGACTGCGCGAAAATACCTGGAACGGTCAAACCGCCCTAGAGCTAGAGCTGATGGGTGTACGCCCTGCCGATGCTTCTACAGTGGCTCCCTTTCCCCAAAAATCAGAACCTAAAGCAGCCTTGAGTGAAAAAGCAGCGGTGGTGGGGCGATCGCCTTTACTGCCCGAAGTGGAGCCAAAGCTCAAGTGTCCAGAGCCGCCTAAGGTCAATATTTCAGCAATGAGCTGGCATCCGTTAAAAACGCTAGAAGCGGTGATGCCTCAGCTTGTGGGCAATGTTTTAATTTATGGCTACCAGCGCCCTTATGTTTCGGCCCAATCTTTGGCAGGGGAACTCACCTACGATCGACCACGCGGTCAATGTGCCACCGTGTTGCTATGGACTTTGCCGCCTTCTTGGACACACCTACGCTGGCTGCTGGCCTTAGCCAAACCCAATGCTGTCTATGTTCGCAATGGCTTACCTAAAATGCCCGATGCGGGGACACTGCGATCGCAGCTATCTTTTGAGATTGTCAAAAACCCTGATGCCCCTCTCAATCTGCTCGACCTAGGACAGCAGTGGTGGGTTGCACCCAGTACCTTAATTGCAGCACTTCGAGACATAAAATATTCCTGCCCTAGTTTTGGCGAAACAGCCTCTCTAGAACAGGAACTTCAGCGACTTCAGCGCTGGTACAATTGCCCAGCCGAACGGCTGGCGACGCTGCCTTAGAGGTTGCCGCCGCGAAATGCCAAGAGAAACACAACAGCAGGCCCAGCAATCACAATCATTGCCAGCATGGTGAGCTGAAAAATAACTTCAAAGTTAATGGTCGAAAAGACATTTAGAAAATCAAACATTCCGGCAACTAACATCGTTCGTCCTTCCAGGATGGGTCTACAAACACAATTGATAATCGTACTGCCGCAAGCCTTGGTGAACCGATGTAGACAACACAATGCCGCTCGGTGTGCTTAGACAGCCGCCTGAATCATCATTGTACCAGCGTTGTTCTCTCGCCAAAGGGTTTAATGCAATTTTGCAACACGTCTGGCTGCTGAGTGTTGCTTAAGCCAAAATCACGTCGCGTTGAAGATAGCGGCCAAGTTTAAGACAAAACCAGGCAATACGTTCTCCCCTGATAGAGACATAGGGGACTTCAATACTTCTGGGGGGCGAACTCTTGGTGCGGAGCTATCGCCCCGATAAATTTCAGCCTGCTGCGCTTTCGGAATAATCAACCAGCCCAACCGACAGCCATTTTCGATGTATTCCTGCATTTTCTGGCGGAGAGCCTCCACATCATCCGATTCTGAAGCCAGCTCTAGTGCAAAATCAGGACAGATCGGCGCGAATCGCTTACGTTGTTCAGTTGTAAGCGCATCCCAGCGTTCGTTCGCAATCCAGGCCGTATCAGGCGCTCGTGTTGCGCCATTGGGCAATTTGAAGCCTGTGGATGAATCAAAAACTTTGCCTAATTGGGTTTTGCGGTTCCAGATGACGATATCAGTTGTAACTTCAGCGTTGTGACTCCCGCCTTCGCTGACCGTGGGTGGCATGACAAGCAGTTCTCCCTTTGCAGTCCGCTCCAGTCGCAACTCAGGGTTAGTCCTTGACAGTTGCCAGAACTGGTCGTCTGTGATGGTAAAGCTTTGAGGTAAATAAACAGGAAGGGCATTCACCATAAACTGGTTCCCAAAGCGCTGCTTATAGTGTAATCTTTGCCGCGAAGTAAAAGAAGGTCTGCTTTAGCCAGAGAAATCGAAAAAAATGATTTTTCTGGCTTTTACACAGCAGATGATAGATTGAGGCGTTAACAGATCACATTCGTGAAAGCGCTGCAATCTTTGCACGTTTGTCTGCTTGCAACCCCGATAGTTCTTCCAAAGTGAGCCAATTTTCTTTGACTAATCTGGCAAAGACAAAAATGAACGCTGAATAACTATCTTCGTACTTCCCGTCGATCTCATGTCTTCTTGCACTCAAAAAGTCATGGAGCATCCAGATATCTTGAATTTCTGTGATGGCTACCGCCTTGTCACGGATTTCGCTCACTAAAGTTTCAGTCTCTCGGTTATAAGCTTGCTTAAAAGCTGCTTGAGCAAGCTGTTTTTCTGTCTCAGACCAATCAGTCTCAATTCCTAGCATTGTCTAGCCTAATTTCTAAACTTGTTTTTTATATTTTGAATTTTTGGTTGAAACTTATCGACGCAGTTCGTGTCATCGAGAGGGTATTGGGGCAAATTTAGATTGCCCCAATACCCTCTAAAAAAAGTCTGTCCTACTAACGAGCGAAATTCAATAGCTCTTTAGGAGACGCCAAAAGGTCAATGGCAACAAAGAAAATTTTGCCATCAGGATTGAGCAAAAATCGCCATGCCATATTCATGCCGACACCCGCACCAAACCAAGGTGTTTGAACCTTACCCGTCACTTTAATTTGATTGAACCCATCATCGGTAGGTTCAACAACGCCTCGCTCAGGCATGAGCTTCAGGTTTTGGCAATCTTCTCGCAAATATCTGAAAACGTTGTCACGTCCTACGATAGGCCGTTGGAACGGAGGCTGTAGCGCACCGTCAGCGGCAAATAGATCAATGACCGCATCAAAGTCATTGGCATTCATGTTGTTAATGTAGCTAAGCACCGTCTCGTTTGTAACACCTTCAATCGAAACTGAGGTACGAGTGGCAGCCGCAACTGGAATAGCAATGGGTTCAGACACTCTGGTATAGGTGCCCATCTTAGCGGTGTCGTAGCCCATGTCAACGACAGCATTGCGTAGAACGGTAATCTGCTGACCGGGTTCTAGCCCTCGAATGGCCTGTAGCACGGCCGCTGCGTTGGCAGACAGCTTGTAGCTTTCGGGAATTGGTGCAACGGTGCCCTGCTCCATCCACTGACCGAGCTGATACCAAAAGCCAAGCTTAATGTTGACGCTCCAAGATGCATAGGCGCGGCAAATGGGCGTATCAGCCCGATTTGCAAGGTCACACATGACCTTTGTTTGTTCAGCAAACGACATGGCTTTAATTTCTGCCATGGTTCGCTCAGCCAAAACCATATTTGCGGCTCCTGGTGCAGCAATGGTGATGGTTGTTCCCATCTCGGTGTACGCAAACCAAATTAAAGCAAGCTGATCTTCATCGCTGAGCTGAATAAAGCGAGCGATGGTTGCTGGAACGGCATCAGCGGCTAAGGTTCCTGGAAAGATGCCGCGTGCAGAATCAATTGTAAAAGGCATAGGCTTTAATTCCCAACTTTATAGGGTGAAAAACTGATGTTGCGTTGACTCCAGGAATTAAGAACCCCTGTGATCTCAAATTATGCCGTAGTGCTACACTTGTCAAGTTTTGTAAACATCACTCATATTACGTGAGTAAAAGGTGCATTCCAGCGCTAGGCAGGGAATTTACGCGATTGCGCCTTTGACTCGACGCCTTCTTCTTGGGGCTTAAGGTTGAGAAACGGAACTGCGCCAGAATTAACGTTGGGCAACTGACCATTCCATTTTTCGATTGCCAATCGCTGATTATCTAGCTCTTGCTTGCGGAGAATATTCGGGTCGAGAGACTGCTGAAGCAAGCGCTGGGCTTCGGCTTCTCCTGTGGCTTGGTTAATGCGACCCTGCGCCTCTTGCTCTGCTTTTTGGGCAATGTAGACCGCGCGCTGAGATTCTTGTTCGGCTACCTGCTTGCTTTCAACGGCCTGGGCAAACTCAACCGAAAATTGGATATCGACCACGCTCGTATCGTAGACTTCAATGCCGTACTTGTTGAGGCGATCGCCCAAAATCTG
This sequence comes from Thermosynechococcus sp. WC_1, assembly GCA_020058975.1. Classification (GTDB taxonomy): domain Bacteria; phylum Cyanobacteriota; class Cyanobacteriia; order Thermosynechococcales; family Thermosynechococcaceae; genus JAAURS01. The sequence continues at coordinate 19,343 of JAGVDA010000546.1, forward strand.
GTCAAAGCTGTCCTTCAGTTCTGGTCGCTTGACGATAGATTCTTCTGCCGTAAACTGCGCGACCGCTGTCTTAAACGCTTCCTGGGTTTGGGGTGCCACAATACGCTCGACAATTTCGCTGAGGTTGCCCTGCTGCTGAAAGGTGCGGGCGACGATGTCTGGCTTCAGGGCAAAGTTAACGGCAAACACCGCCTTTAAGTCTTGAAGATCTTTTGTAGATCCCTTGGCGGGTACCTCATGCTTTTGCACTTTTACGTCCAGGAGGGTGACGCGATCGCGCACGGGTACCACCACATGAA
>JAGVDA010000071.1 GCA_020058975.1 Thermosynechococcus sp. WC_1
CAATTCTCCCTCTTTAGTCCGCGTGGCGCGGGGTATTTCCTATGCTCAAATTGTGGCAATCCAAGAGCATCGCAGTGAGCTGTTTGGGGTTGAAGTAGACAATGAAGCAACGCGGTTTTACCCTGAGGGAGAATTGGCGGCGCAGGCGTTGGGCTACATTGGCGAAATTACCGGAGAAGAACTCGAAAAACAGAAGCATCGCGGCTACCGCCTAGGCGATGTGATTGGCAAGATGGGCATTGAGGCGGCCTACGAAGAGGAATTGCGAGGCACCTGGGGTGGTCAGCAGGTTGAGGTGGATGGTGCAGGGCAGATTGTTCGTATTCTGGGGCAAAAGCCGACGGTACCCGGCAAGGATATTACGCTGACCATTGACTTAGATGTGCAAAAGGCGGCGGAAGCGGCATTGGGCGATCGCTCCGGCTCTATTGTGGCAATGGATCCTAGAGACGGGTCTGTACTGGCAATGGTAAGCCATCCGGCCTTTGACCCCAACTGGTTTTCTAAAAATATGACTGAAGCCCAGTGGCAAGATCTACAAAAGCGATCGTTTCCGTTTGTAGACCGCGCCATTCAGGGGTTTCCCCCCGCCAGCACCTTTAAGATCATTACGGCAACGGCAGGCATGGAGTCTGGGAAATTTCCTCCAGATACGGTACTCATGACCTATCCCTCCATTCATGGGGTTGGCGACTGGAATGGCGCTGGATTTGGAGCCATTGGGTTTGTGACGGCGCTCCAGTGGAGTAGCAACACCTTTTTTGGTCAGGTTGGCGTTGGCGTTGGCTCTAAAACGCTGCTGGATTGGTCTCAGCGCTTCGGGTTAGGCCAAAAAACCGGAATTGAGATTGGGGGTGAAGCAGAAGGATTTTTGCCGACTCCAGATTGGAAAAAGAAGGTCTGGCAAGAAAATTGGAACCCAGCCGATTCGGTCATGATGGCGATTGGGCAAGGCGCGGTACAGGTGAGTCCGCTTCAAACGGCAGTGGTGTTTGCGGTTCCGGCAAACGGCGGCTACCGCGTAAAGCCCCATCTGCTGAAATCTGATGCTGATGCTAAGCAATGGCGACAGTCTTTAAACATCAAGCCCCAAACCCTCAATACCATTCGCACTGGAATGCGCGCCGTGGTCGAAGCGGGAACCAGCACCGCGCTGAATGTGCCAAATATCCCGCCCGTAGCGGGGAAAAGTGGAACCGGAGAAGACCCTCCACGTCCTTCTCATACTTGGTTTGGTGGGTTTGCGCCTTTCAGTAAACCAGAGATTGTAGTGGTAGCCTTTGCCGAAAACTCTGGCGGAGGTGGCGGTAGTACTTGTGGTCCTATTGCCCTCAAGGTATTTGAGGCATATTTCAAAAATAACCCGTCCAAATAGCCGCAAAGGCAGACCAAATTCCTGTTCTCTAGACTACATTTGGCTAAGGTTTGCTGCCATCATGGGAATGGAATGATGGCCCGTGATGGCAGGATGACGATTCTTTTTTACAAGGTGTGTGAGCCGTATGGCTGTTTCTCTAACTTTTCTCTCCATAGCATTCAGCTTGGAGGAGAAGTTTGGCAAACCTCAGAACACTACTATCAAGCTCAAAAATTTGTGGGCACACAAGATCAGACGCTTTGTCAACGCATTCACAATGCACCTAGCCCTGAGATAGCCGCTGCTATAGGCCGAGATCCACTTCACTCAGTTAGACCAGACTGGGACGCAGTGAAGATACCGATTATGTATAAAGCAGTCTTGACTAAATTCATGACCTATTGCGACCTCTCAGAGATACTGCTCAGTACCGGAGAGCAGATAATTATTGAAAATTCTCCTACTGATGCTTTTTGGGGATGCGGCTTAGATGGGTGTGGTCAAAACCATCTGGGCAAAATTTTGATGCGCATTCGCCAAGAAATACGAGAGGACTTGATCAAAGGCGGATCGTAAGTCCTAGATTCAGATATGGATTCTAACCAACTAGCAGATGCAGGAGCATAAAATTATGGCTGTGTATCAAATCGAGTGCGAAACCCACCGTATTTGATCCAGTATTGTTTGAGGGTATGGCAGGGTAAATTCAGGCTGGCTTTTGCACGATACAACAGCACTTGACGGTGATCTCCCATCCAAATTTTGCTAACTGGCTCTACCCCAATAAAGGTGCCTCCTAGAATTGTCACGCAATCAGAAAAGCGCTCAACGGCACTATAGTCAACCGTCTCAAAAATAAAAAAATTTCCTGAGCAAATTAAATGACGGCTGCGAATCCAGCACTGCATCTTTTTTTGAGCTTCTGGGGGCAGCATCTTGGCTTCGGCAAGGGTAGGGAGGGCTGGAGGAGCGTCATCAGAGAGTAGGGACTTCATGGGCGAAACATTCCCGTTTCTGAAACCGCAAGGGGCCAAAAGCAGAACCCCAAACTTGCTGATGGGTATTAATATCTAAGCCTCGGTCTAGGCTGACCCAGGTGGTTTCTGTGATTTCAACGTAGCTATGGAGATAGGTTTGACAGCCGTTTTTCTCGATGAGGCATTGGTTGCCCTCTACGCCGCCGAGAAAGCGATCGCCACCCTCCCCCCCTTCCTCACGCTTAAACACCATGGAGCAGTGGTGTCTGCGCTCAATGCAGTCTGGGGTAATGGTGTTAAGAATGCTCAAGTCTCGCCCAGAACCGGCATAAAACATCGCATTTTTGAGGCTGTAATTTTCGATGTAAATGCGATCGCCCTGATCGACTAACCGATGAATACCCTGACGGTAGGGTTTCCAGAGGTCGTAATCATAGACCTGTTCTGAGTAGAGTCCAATGCCGTCAAAAAAGTTAAAGGCTAAAGGTCTAAAAAAGACGTGAATATGGGCGTAGTCTTTGGGGTTTTCGCGGGCTTGCTGAGCATTGCTAAAGTCCCCTGCCATCCAACGTGCCAGGGTGATTAAATCATGGGAGACGCCTGAAGCTGCCTGAGTGAACTCATTCATGATCCGGGTCTAGTCTGGCGAATTTCTGAAGAAAATGAAGCCGTGACTACTCCGGTGCCAGCACTGGTTTTTATCAAAGACACTCGACAGCGAACGTTCGGGTTGACAAACCAGATTTTTTCTTCAGCGGCGGCACGCTCGTAGGCCGTAATCAGCACAAACGTTCCGTCTGCTGTAATAGAGTACTCGCCCACTGCCGCAATGGTTTCGGCATAGCCCTGATCGCGCAGGAGTTTGCCGCAGTTTGCCTGAGTTAGATCTGGCACTGGCACCAAAACACAGGTGCCTTTGACGGCTTCGCTGTCTTCCCAGTCCGATTGTCCTTCCCAACTCATGCGAAAGGGTGAGGCGATCGCACTAGGGTCAACGTGATAGGTACTGCACAACTCTAAAACCGCTGGGTCAGTTTCTGAAAGCGCAATAATGTCAATCTCAGACTGCACGGCCTCAAAGTGGGCAAATGCCAAATGGTGGGCACTGCGCTGCGATCGCCAGCACCCAATAGACTTCTCAACAAACTCCGTAATGTCCATCAACCCTGCACAGTTTTAATGATCGGCTGCACCTAAACGGACACACCAAGGCATAAAGACAACGTAGGGGCAGGTTTAGCCAAAACACCTTGGGCTAAACCCAAACACTTTGCCAAAACCTGCCCTCTAATAGTTTTACGCAACTTCAGTAATGCTTAGAATTTTGCCACCCGTTCTTTGAATATTTTGAATATTCTGAGAAAGTTGGCTATAGGCCACTTCAAAAGTCACAGCACTTCGGGTCACACGAGCGCCATAGTTCGCCTTAGACACCGCAACGCGAAACCGCTTGCCCGTATTGCCCGTGCCGCTACCCGAAGACCGTGTAGGGGAAACAATTTTAGTGGCTAAATTGCC
>JAGVDA010000327.1 GCA_020058975.1 Thermosynechococcus sp. WC_1
GACGTTTTAGCCAGCCCCACCTTGAGCCGCCTGCTGCTCTTTACCTATCTGGTGCCCGTCTTTGGCATGGTGCCTGCGGCTTGGACTTTAACGCGCCGCAAAAGTGATCGCCATCATCGTAACCTGAGCCGTCTCACCATGACCCTAGGCATGGCGTGGATCTTGGGCAGCCTGATGTTTAACGCATCCTTGGGGGTAATTGACGAAAATGCTGTGAGCGCCCAGATTTGGATGACGTTGTTTAATAGCGTATTTTCCTCGAGCTACTTTGTGGTTTCACTCTGGCTGATGATGCGCCTGTGGCAACGTCAACGTGTTGACCTGCCAGGGTTTAGCTCTATTACTAAACATTTGCCTTAGCGGCCTATGCGTATTCCTCGGTTGGCTTTGATTGCGATTGGCATTGGGTTAGTTTTGAGCCTAATGCTGTGGCTAACCAATACGTTACTTCAGCTTTATGTGAGCGTTTCTGCCACATCTGTGTTGCTCGCAAACCTACTGCTGATTGGCATTGGTGCGCTTTTTTTAACTTTAGTGGGCATCTTGATTTACTACGGGGTTGTCTTCAGCCGTCCGCGCCGCAAAGGTAAGTCCCAAAAAGCACCCATTCGGCTACCCGAGCAAACCTCAGCCGTTGTAGGCCAAACCCTTCAGGCCGTGCGTCGTCAGGTTGCCAATATTCAAGATGAGGTGGCAAGACAGGCGGTGCTGCTGCGATCGCAGCAGCTAGAACAAAACCTCAAATACCGTGAGCTGCATATTGTGGTGTTTGGCACAGGTTCTGCGGGTAAAACGTCGCTGGTCAATGCGCTCTTAGGTCGAGTGGCAGGAAGTGTCTCGCCTATCATGGGTACCACCACCATAGGCGAAACCTATCAGTTCGACCTTAAAGGCATTCAGCGGGCATTACATATTACAGATACGCCAGGGTTATTAGAAGTCGGCATTGCGGGCACAGAGCGAGAAGAAGCTGCACGACAGTTGGCAACCGAGGCTGATTTGCTGCTGTTTGTCGTAGATGGCGACCTAACCCAGTCTGAATACAAAGCGCTGAGCGCACTCCAAAATATTGGCAAGCGCTTTATTTTGGTCTTTAACAAAATTGATCGCTACCCGACTGCCGACCGAGATGCCATTGTGCAGCGGCTGCAAGCGCGAGTGCCGGATGCCGAGATTGTAGCAATCGCCGCTGCCCCTCAAGCTTTAAAGCTAACCAGTGGGGAGGCCGTTGAGCGTAACCCTGAGATTGTGGCCCTACTGCGACAGATAGTGACCATTCTGCGATCTGAGGGAGAAGAACTTTTAGCAGACAATATCTTACTTCAGGCATCTCGCTTGGGGGATGACGTGAAGCAGCTCATGGATGACCAGCGCTTAAAGCAGGCCAATCGTCTGGTTGATCGATTCCAGTGGATTGAGGCTGGTGTGATTTGGATTACGCCATTGCCCGTGGTAGACCTGTTAGCCACGGCAGTGGTGAATGCCCAACTGGTGGTAGAACTAGGGCGGGTTTACGGCTGCGAGATGGATCTAGAGCGGGGTAAAGAATTGGCGTTATCGCTGGCTAAAACCCTAGGGGGTTTAGGCATTGTGACAGGGGTAATGGAGGTTATCACAACCGCGTTAGAACTAAGCGTGGGCGGCTACGTGGTGGGTAAATCTATCCAGAGCATTAGTGCGGCCTACCTAACGCGCATTGCAGGTAAAAGCTTTGTGCAATATTTTCGTAATGACCAAGATTGGGGCGATGGTGGCATTACGGCGGTAGTTAAGCAGCAGTTTGAACTGAATCGTCGAGATGATTTTGTGAAAGCGTTTGTGAAAGAGGCGATCGCCCAGCTCCCTAAAGAAGCCGTCAATCTCCTTAACCCTCAAAGATTACAATCTGAAGCCAAAGATTTATAAAAAACTATCTCATAAAAATAGAGCTGCTTAACAATTCCTATGCTCGTTAAGCAGCTCTGTTTTTGTAAAGTATTAATTAAGGATTGAGTATGCCAGTAAATAAGCCCAGAAATAAAAGTGTGATTGGAAGCAAAACAGCTAAAGCAGAAAAAACAGTCCCCGTTGATGGGGTAATATTTTCTGGAGGATGAAGCTCAGATTTATTTGAAGAATAACTACTCATGATTATTGCCTAGAGTCTTTTAAGAATTGTTTAAGCATATCTACCAAAGCTTTAGATCGCTTCCTTCAATAGTGTGAATTTATGCCTTAATCAATATTCCTATGGAGGTAGTATTCTGATTGAATACAAAAGCTATTTTGATTAATTACTGGATAGTGCAGAAATAGTAAAGCCACAAATCGCAAATTGATTCTAGCTCATCTTTGTCTTTAATTTCTAATTCTTGTTTCCATGAATAGATTCTAAAATCTTTGAATTCTTCACTTAGTTGATGAATCTGTTCTTTGGGTCTAATATAATAAGTCTTGAGCCGAAAGTTATGAGACTCGTCTCGAAGAATAAGATAATCAGAAGCTTTTATCTGGATCAGGCTCACTGAGCGATTAAAGAAATATAAAAGAGCCGCCATTACTAAATTGACATAGGTTTTAAGAGGATTAAAGCTGAGCTGTTTTCTAAGATCAAATTGTTTCTCAATTCCCTGAAGATTGTGGCTAGAAAAAGCGAAATATCCGCCAGATTTGCCAACCCTGCTGATTTCTTTTAGTATATCCAGTCGGTCTTCATGAGGCGTATAGTCTATGCCATTAAAGCTAAATAAAATAAAGTCGAAGGAATTGTCTGCAAATCGGCTTAGATCTTTCGCATCGCAGACTTCAAATGAAACGTGCTGAGCAGAATTTTTAAATCTTTTTTTGCAGGCTGCAATCATTTCGGCAGAGTAGTCTATACCGATATAGTCTGAGGCGATCGCAGAAAAATGTTGGGTTGTGCGTCCACCACCCACCCCAATATCGAGCATCTTGAGTTTGGCACCCTGCTGCTTTAATAGATCAAGTATGGCCTGCTCAGCAGGCTGTAGCAGATTGAGCTGTGCATAGTGGTTGACAATAGAAGGGGCTGCGTAGGTTGCCTGATTGAGATCTTTACTCACGACCAACACGGTCTGTAAAGGCTGCTGACTTTAGGCTATTGGTCATTTGAGCTGGCTCATCATGGCAAAAGGCTGCATTGAAAGGGTTGCTTTGACTACGTTAGGCTATGACGAGCGATTTAACTCTTTTTTTAGTGTAATAACCCGTGGATTTGCCAGATCTAGATAGTCAAACCATCGATCGCATTATTGAAATGGCCTGGGAAGACCGAACGACCTTTGAGTCGATCACCCTTCAGTTTGGTCTATTAGAGAAACAGGTCATTGCTCTCATGCGACGAGAAATGAAGGCATCGAGCTTTAGAATGTGGCGTAAGCGCGTGAGTGGGCGTAAGACAAAACATGCGCAACAGCGAGACTTTATTGCGGGGCGCTTCCACGCTAAAAATCAAAAGGGTTCGTAGGGCAAAACATCTAGGGCATTGAGATGGGGCAAACTTTTAATGCAAGGCTGTCGCCAACGCGGATGCAGGCGGTTCAGTCGCCGATTATCCCCATTGTGGGGGAGCTGATTCGGCAAAACCCTGGCACCATTTCTCTGGGGCAAGGCGTTGTTTCCTATGGCCCACCACCAGAGGCGGCTCAGGCGATCGCCACGTTCTTTGCAAACCCAGATTTGCACAAGTACCAAGATGTCCAGGGCATTGCTGAGTTGAGAGCGGCGATCGCCCATAAGCTCACCGCTGAAAACAAAATCCAGCTCAATGGCGACCATCAGGTAGTGGTGACGGCAGGCAGCAATATGGGGTTTGTAAATGCGCTGCTGGCGATTACGCAGCCAGGGGATGAGATTATTCTGCAAACGCCTTATTACTTCAACCATGAAATGGCCATTTCTATGGCAAGCTGTAGGGCTGTTTTGGTGCCCACAGATAAAAACTATCAGCTCCACGTTGAGGCGATTCAGGCCGCAGTGACCTCCCGCACTCGTGCCATTGTGACGATTTCGCCCAATAACCCGACGGGGGCTGTGTATCCATCTAAGGCACTGCGGGCGGTCAACGCGCTGTGCCAAGAACGCGGCATCTACCACATCAGCGATGAAGCCTATGAGTATTTCACCTACGACGGCGTTGAGCATGTTTCCCCCGCACGATTTGACCCAGGCTGTCAGCATACGATCTCTTTATTTAGCCTTTCTAAAGCTTATGGGTTTGCCAGTTGGCGGATTGGGTATATGGCAGTTCCAGCCCATCTACTGGAGTCTATCCAGAAAATTCAGGACACGATTTTAATTTGTCCCCCTGTGGTTTCACAGTATGCTGCGTTGGGGGCGCTATCGGTGGGGCGAGGGTATTGTGCCGAGAAACTGGTGGCGATCGCCGCTGTCCGACAATCTGTTTTGGCATCACTTAAATCGCTCCAAGATTTTTGCACTGTGCCGAGAGCAGAGGGTGCATTTTATGTGTTGCTGAAGCTCAATACCCCTCTCTCTACCATGTCCCTCACCGAACGTCTCCTTCAAGAGCATGGCGTTGCGGTTATTCCTGGTACTGCCTTTGGCATGAAGCAGGGGTGTTACCTGCGTGTGGCCTATGCTGCTCTAGAGACGCAAACGGTACAAGAAGGATGCGATCGTCTTGTGGCGGGGCTAAGAGAAATTGTATGAGACGCTAAAATTTCTGGTTGATCGATACAGTATCTCTACTGGCTGAGATAAATAGCCTCTTCACATTAATGGTAAAGTCCATTTCCACTAAACTTGACCCTTCAAATCAGCGAGTACCCTAGAAATCGTTGTTTTTAGCTGAGGAACATCTTCCTGAACGGCTTTCCAGATAATTTCTAAATCTGTATTGAAATAATCATGAATTAGCTTATCTCGCATTCCGGCAATATCTCGCCAGGGGATATCAGGATATTGGCTCCTTACTGAATCGGGGATACGCTTCACCGCTTCGCCAATAATTTCGATTGCTCGTGAAACCGCAAACACTTTTTCTAAGTTTTGTGAGAACACTTCAAACTCAATATCTGCCGTAAACTGATTGATCGCATCTACAGCATCCAAGATATCCTGCAAATAGTCCTGAATCTGTCGCCTTGTCACAGATAAACAACCTCTGCCAAAATTCGTTCTCCAAGGCGAGGTTTCAAGCCAGCTTTATGCACTAGATCGACTTTGACCCCCAGATTATCGCTGAGATAATTCTCTAAATTAATAAATTTCAACAAGCTGGGTGTCTCGGAAAATTCGACCAGTACATCCACATCACTGGTTTCCGTTTGTTCCTGCCTGACATAGGAGCCAAAAATCCCTAGCTCCCGAACTTTGTAACGTTCTTGCAACAATAGCTTGTGTTGCCCCAGCCATTGCTTGACTTCCTCTAGTGTTTTCATCGACTCTATCTCCCTCTCAAGGTAAGTACAGTCTACGTTCTAGCTTACCCTGCTTTGTCTGGGAGATAAGGAGTTGTCCGAGTCAAAGCTTTGCGAACTTTGAAAGGTTTGCTCATTGAACACCAATTTTATTGGTGCCCAATGAAGATTTTTGCTTAAGCCCTTGTCTTACCCTTCTTCAGAGGATTGAGCTGGTTTGGAACTGCTGTAGTAGCTCCGGCGATCGCCACAGTAAATATCCCACCCCAAACACTGCCGCCGTAATCACCAACGTCATGCCATAGCTGACGCACATTAGCAGACCATCGGCTTCTAGCATGGCAAACACAAATAGCAAAATGCCCACCGTCGGGATCGGGTTTGTGAGCGGAATCGGCAGCATCAGTAAAAACGCCAGCCAGCAAATACACAGGCCATTGATGCGCCAGATTGAAGGGTTATTTGCCAGCCAAGGCATTCTAGGGCGCACAAACTTTTCTAGCAGCTTCGTAATCGACTGCACCACTTTTAGCAGCTTCTCCATGAATGCGGGGGGAAGCTTTAGATTCGCAACGCGCTTGGGAAGCCAAGGGGCTTTCCACCCCGCCATCATCTGTAGTCCTAGCAAAATGCATCCGCTCCCAGAAATGGTAGAAACACCCGGGGGCATCGGCAGCAAAAAGGGCAATGCCAACAGCGCCATCACTAAGCCAAAGCTCTGCTCGGAGGTTTCTTCTAATAGTTCAGCCAGCGTGACCGATTGGGTGGCGGAACGTTCAATGAGCGGCTTCAGTTCTTGAGAAAATTTAAGATGCATAAGGGGCAGCGCTTAGCGAGGACGTTAAAAGGTTGTGATTGATTCTGACCTGTTTTAAGCCGTAAAAGTGCCGTAGCGACTTAGGAGCCAGTCTATTGCTTCGCCAATTTAAATCCGAAGTGCAACAGGTGCTAATGCTTGAGGGTACGGTACTTCGTAAGGGGTTCGATAGTCAAGGGATTTTCTAGGTCTGTGATTGATGAGGCGCATTCACTTGGATACTGGTGGAGGAGTTGGCTAGTTTGTTAAAGGAGAACGTTTTGGGGGAGTTCTTGCTCATTAATATTGTGGGTAATATTTTTTGGGTTTGTGTCCTTGGCTTACAATAATGGCGTGCAGTGCTGTTTGGTCAGAGTACAACCCTAAGGAGCGATCGATGTCCCCCACCCATCGTTATCAAAGTCGTTTATTTCAAACGGTGCGATCGCAGGTTAACCACCTCAAAGACACTGTGCAGTTGCGCTGGCGACAGGTCAAGGTTGCCACAGCGTGGGGCGCACAGGCAGCACTTTTACCGTTTTACACTTTATTTCAGGCAGGTCGCTGGGGCGCTCAGGCGCTGCGGCAGGCAACCGCGACCGCAACACAAACGCTGCTGTCTTTTGTCAGCGACAACGAGAGCCTTGCTACTGACCAGCCCATCAAAAATGTATTAGACGCGATTGAATGTGCCGCATTGCCTAGTATTGGTAATGCTGTATCTAATACACTTGCGCTGTCGCTCCGACCCATTGCTAAGCCGAAGTCTGCACTTGCGGTTTTGCGCAAAAAACTTCAGGCGTTCTTGCAGCCGTTGCGAGTCAAGGCAAAACAGCCTAATACCCTCTCTGATTTGTCCATTTCGGCATCGGTTTTGCTTCAGCCCACAGAGCAACACAACGTCGTCTCTTGCAGCCTTGCAATTCGTGGC
>JAGVDA010000486.1 GCA_020058975.1 Thermosynechococcus sp. WC_1
ACCCAAAGCTTTGGCGCGGATGGCCCGCCCTGCTGCTACGAAGATCTTGACCTAACTGACTGTGCGTTTTTAATTGGCACCAACACCGCTGAGTGCCACCCCATTTTATTTAACCGACTCCGGAAGCACCACAAAACAAGCCGCACCATTAAGCTGATTGTGGTTGATCCCCGCCGCACCCAAACCGCTGAAGCGGCAGATCTGCATTTGGCAATCAACCCTGGCACCGACATTGATTTGCTCCACGGTATCGCTCATTTCTTGATGAGTCGGGGCAAAATTGATCCTGAATTTATTGATGAATGTACGACTGGGTTTGCCGCCTATGCAGAGGTTGTACAGCACTACACACCAGAAGTGGTGAGTCGGCGGTGCGGCATTAGCATTTCGGACTTAAAAAAAGCGGCGGTCTGGTGGGGAGAATCTGAACGGGTTCTCTCGTTGTGGTCGATGGGCATTAATCAGTCTTCAGAGGGCACGGCTAAGGTGCGCTCTATTATCAATCTCCATTTGATGACAAGCCAAATTGGAAAGCCTGGCGCAGGCCCTTTCTCTCTGACGGGTCAGCCCAATGCAATGGGCGGTCGAGAAGCAGGTGGGTTATCGCATCTACTGCCTGGATATCGCTCGGTGATGAATCCTCAGCATCGAGCCGAGGTTGAAGCCGTATGGGACTTACCTGCCGGACGCATTGCATCAAAACCGGGCAGAACAGCCTGGGATATGATCACGGGGCTAGAGTCTGGTGAAGTGCAGATGATCTGGGTGGCAGCTACCAACCCCGTGGTGAGTATGCCCGATATTGATCGCACAAAAGCGGCCTTTCGCAAGTCTGCGTTTACGGTCTATCAAGATGCCTACTTCCCCACCGAAATGTCAGCCTATGCCCATGTGCTGCTGCCTGCGGCTCAGTTCAGCGAAAAAACGGGCATTATGGTTAATTCCGAGCGGCGGGTAACGCTCTGCCCCGCGTTTCGCTCCCCACCAGGAGAAGCGCGTCCAGACTGGGAAATTTTTGCGGATGTGGGGCGGCGACTGGGCTTTGCCAAGCAGTTTGCCTTTAGCAGTGCGGCGGATGTCTATGCTGAGTTTGCCCAAATTACCCAAAATCGACCTTGCGATCAGTCGGGGTTAAGCCATCAGCGGCTGCGGGTGGAAGGCCCCAAGCAGTGGCCTTACCCAAAAGGGAAGGCGGCGCTATCTTCAGAACGCCTCTACACTGACCTGAAGTTTTATACGCCGGATGGAAGGGCTAGGTTCGCGGCGGTGCATTCGAGAGGGCTAGCAGAACCACCGGATGATAGCTACCCTTTTGTGCTGACCAATGGGCGGCTTTATGGTCATTGGCATACCCAATCGCGTACAGGTCGCATTCCTAAGATTCGCAAAATGCACCCGGAGCCGTTTATTGAAATTCATCCCAAGGATGCAGGGCACCTTGGCATGAAGGATCATGAATGGGTGGAGGTGCGATCGCGGCGTGGCTCTGCCCGTTTCCCCGTCACCATTACGAAAGGGATTGCCCCTGGCACGGTGTTTGTCCCCATGCACTGGGGTGAGCTGTGGGCGGAGGACGCCGAAGCCAACGCAATGACCCATTCAGCAGCCTGTCCTGATTCAAAACAGCCTGAACTGAAAGCCTGTGCGGTGCAGCTCGTGCCGCTTTCAAAAGTGGAGCTAGAGCAGGCTCAAAGACCTGAGGTGGCGGCAGCAGCAGTGCGATAGCCTTTGGAACAGTCTTATCCATCTATCACGATGGGTACCCTAGGAATAAAGCTGTTGGCTTGGTTGCTCGAACCAGCGGCAATTCATTACTAGGGTTTTATGCTGCCATGAATCTCAAAAAGCTGGTCTTGCCGTTGGGTTTTGTTGTCTTTATGTTTATTGGCTTTGGCGATCGCATTTTACCCAGCCCCCTCAGCAGCATTAGCCTTAATACCCGCACTTCGATCAATCAATTTTTGGTCGGGCTATCGCCAAAGCTAAAGTCTCAGAACCCTGATGACAAAATGGAGAAAGCCGTCGATGGCCTCCCCCATTAGGTTTTTTTAACACACAGCCTCAAGGAGTCGTTGTTAAGACCTTCCCCGATTCTGCCTGTAAACTTGCTTCGGGCTGATCGGCTTCAGATGGTGGTACCACCTGCCAGAACTTAGGCAGATAGCTTGACCAGTCTTCCAGAACTGCCTGGGCTTTTTTGCTGCCTGTACGATCCCAATGAGCCTGAATTAGATCCTTAAGCTGCTGCTCACCCGCCTTAGTAATCACCCGCTGAATCTGCACAATTTCAGGATTCACCTTAGTGGGGAAGCTCCCTTCTTCATCTAAGAAGTAGGCTAACCCACCCGTCATCCCTGCCCCTACGTTACGACCTGTAGGGCCTAAGACCACAATAGCGCCGCCCGTCATATACTCACAGCAGTGATCGCCAGCGCCCTCAATGACGGCGTTGGCTTTGGAGTTTCGTACCGCAAAGCGTTCCCCAGCCCTGCCGTTAGCGAAGAGTGAGCCACCCGTTGCGCCATAGAGACAGGTGTTGCCGATGATGACGTTATCTGCCGCATTAAAGGTCGCTTCTGGCGCAGGCTTGATATTAATTTCACCGCCGTGGATGCCTTTGCCTACATAGTCATTGGCTTCGCCTGTCAGGTTGAGGGTCATCCCTGGCAGAATAAATGCGCCAAAGCTTTGGCCTGCGCTGCCCTTAAAGTTGAGGGTGATGTGCCCATTAAACCCAGTGTCGCCGTATTTTTTGGCGATCGCCCCAGAAATTCTTGTCCCCACGGTGCGGTCAGTGTTCACAATGGGGTAGGTCTTTTCGGCCTTAGACTGGGTGTGAATGGCAAGCTGAATGCTGGCATCTGCCAATAGCTCATCGTCTAGCACAGGGCCATTGCTATGCACCGTTTCATGGTTTAGCCAAGCGCGATCGGTACGGGTATCGGGTAGCTGCGTCAAGCAGTCTAGAGAAAGCGCTGCGGTTTTGGAAGCCTGTACATCAGTTCGTACCTTCAGGAGATCGGCGCGACCCGTGATTTCTGACAGGGAGCGATAGCCCAACTTTGCAAGTAGAGAACGCACTTCTTCGGCAATGTAGGCAAAGAAGTTGACGACATGCTCTGGAATGCCCGTAAAGCGCAGCCGTAAATTCTCTTGCTGGGTTGCGACACCTACGGGGCAGTTATTGGTGTGGCAGATCCGCGCCATAATGCAGCCTTCAGAAATCATGGCAATCGAGCCGAAGCCGTATTCTTCTGCGCCCATGAGCGCCGCCATCAGTACATCCCAGCCCGTCTTGAGTCCTCCATCGACGCGCAGCATCACGCGATCGCGCAGTTGGTTTTCCATCAAAACGCGATGGACTTCGGTTAGCCCTAGTTCCCAAGGGCTACCTGCGTGCTTGATCGAGCTAAGCGGGGACGCGCCCGTGCCGCCATCATGACCCGAAATTTGGATGATGTCTGCGTTGGCTTTTGCCACACCTGCGGCAATCGTGCCAATGCCCACCTCTGCCACTAGCTTGACGGAAACCTGCGCCTGAGGGTTGATTTGGTGCAGGTCAAAGATGAGCTGCGCGAGATCTTCAATGGAGTAGATATCGTGGTGGGGCGGCGGAGAGATGAGCGTAACCCCTGGCTTAGAGCGTCGTAAAGACGCAATGTAGGGACTCACTTTTTTGCCCGGGAGCTGACCACCTTCCCCTGGCTTTGCGCCTTGGGCTACCTTAATTTCAAGCTGCTTGGCGCTGACCAAGTATTTGGGCGTTACGCCAAAGCGACCCGAGGCAATCTGCTTAATAGAAGAATTTGCCGTGTCGCCCTTGCGTAAGCCCTTGAGGTGAGGCAGCAGCGCAGACCGCCCTTCTGCGTCTACGTCGTCTAGCACTTCGTAGCGCACAGGGTCTTCTCCGCCTTCACCGGAGTTAGACTTGCCGCCAATGCGGTTCATGGCGATCGCCAGAATCTCATGGGCTTCCCGCGATAGCGCACCCAAAGACATGCCGCCTGTGCAGAACCGCTGCATGATAGTCTCGACAGATTCGACTTCATCGACGGGGATAGAAGGGCGATCGCCTTCAAACATCAGTAGATCTCGCATTGCCGTGATGGGACGGTTTTGGAGCAGGTTTTTGTAAAATTCGTAGTGGTCGTATTGCTTAGCCATCACGGCCTTGTGCAGCGCCTTCGCCACTTCAGGATTATTCATGTGATACTCGCCGCCGGGACGATACTGCACAAACCCAAAGTTTTCGAGCTTTTTAAGATTCAGCTCAGGGAACGCCCGCTGATGGAATGCCATGATCTCTTGGGCGAGTTCGCTGCACGTCAGCCCACCTAAACGAGAGGCTGTGCCGTAGAACGCCATATTCAGCAGCTCTGAACCAATGCCGATGGCCTCAAAAATCTGAGCGCCCTGATAGCTAGAAAGTAGCGAAATGCCCATTTTAGACAGAATCTTAAGCAGGCCAGCTTCTACTGCCTTACGGAAGTTGTGCTGCGCTGCCTCTACAGGCATTTTTGTGATTTTGCCGCGCTCCATCAGCTTCTGGGTGCGATCATCTGCCCACCAGTGCCGAACCGATTCTAGGGCAAGGTGAGGGCACACGGCGCTAGCGCCATAGCCAATGAGACAGGCAAAGTGATGGGTACTCCAACACTGAGCCGTATCTACAACTAAAGATGCCTGCATTCGCAGACCCTGCCGGATGAGGTGGTGATGCACAGCACCCACCGCCAGCAGCGGCGGAATGTAGCTAATTTCATCAGTCACAATTGCGGGTTGACCAGAGGCGTTGGTGCGATCGCTCAGAATTAAAATCGCGGCTCCGGCTCGCACTGCTGCTGCTGCTGCTTCACACAGGCGCTCAACGGCAAGTCGCAGACCACCCGGGCCATCGGCAACCGCAAAAAACGTTGAAAGGGTTGCTGCGCCAAAATCTGAGGTGCGAATAAAGTCGAGTTCACCATCATTGATTACGGGTGACTCTAGCTTTAGCAACCGAGCCGATTCTGGCTGACGGTCTAACAGGTTGCCCCGTCGCCCCAAGGACATGGACAACGACATGACGAGCTTTTCGCGCAGTGGATCGATCGCCGGATTGGTGACTTGCGCAAAACGCTGCTTAAAATAGTCGTACAAAACGTGGGGACGTGCTGACAGCACCGCTAAGGGGATATCATCCCCCATGCAGAAGGTGGGTTCTTTGCCGTCTTGTGCCATGGCCTGAATCACCATTTCCACGTCTTCCATAGAGTAGCCAAAGGCCACCTGCTGACGCATGTAGTCGGCAGTCTCTAAAACAGGCTCAGCCAAAAACGGCTTTTCGGGCAGATTGACCCGATACTGCTTTAGCCACTCTCCATAAGGGTGCTGGTTAGAGATTCGTTCTTTGAGCTGCCAGTTGGTCAGCACCTCATGGCGCTCTAGATGCACCGCAATCATTTGCCCTGGCCCCAGGCGACCTTTGGTGACAATACTCGCCTCATCCACCGGAATGCTGCCTGCTTCGGACGCGACAATGACGAATCCATCCTTGGTGGTGCAGTACCGTGCTGGGCGCAGACCATTCCGGTCTAGGGTTGCACCTACAACTTTGCCGTCGCTAAAGGCAATGAGGGCGGGGCCATCCCAACCTTCTTGGAGTCCGCTGTAGTATTCGTAAAAATCAACAATCTCAGGATGATCTGTCAAGTCGGGCTGGTTTTGGTAGGCTTCGGGTACCAGCATCATGAGTGCCGCCATGGGGGTGCGACCCGACTGCACCAGTAGCTCCATCGCGTTGTCGAGGTTGGCGGAATCGCTGTT
>JAGVDA010000184.1 GCA_020058975.1 Thermosynechococcus sp. WC_1
AAAGGAATCTTTCATGGTTTTCTGAATTTTTTGAGGATCTGGCGTTTTTCCGCCCATTAGGTCGCCAAAGTAGACACAGGCACCTTCGCCAAGCGCCCAAGTGTAGGCTCCAGCCCAAGAGGCTGCTATTACAGAACCCAACCCAGGAATAAACTTGACCAGTTCTCGTCCAATGAGCTGAGCCGCAAAACCTCCGGCGATCGCACTGGCTACCCCACCCGCTTGAGAGGGCGTTATGGTCTGCCCATACAGTCGCCCCAATAGTGTCACCATACTCACCTGAAGCGCGGTTAAAACAGGCATGGTCGCAAAGGGTAACGGAACCGCCGCCAAGGTTGCAGACATTACTGAGAATGGCAAAATGTAGCGCCGTCCTGCCTCACGGTACATATTGCTAATGCGGTTGCCCACATCTGCTTGTTCTAAAAGCTGATGGATCACCTGCGCTTCGGCACTGGGTAACAGCGAAGCCAGCGTTTCAATAAACGCGTCTAATCCATATAAAACAGGGGTATAGCCATCTTCTTTTAAGGTGAAGTCTACAAGAACCGAGTTATCATAAAGGCCACTAAACTGATCTTGAAGGGCAGCATAAGCCCGCTGAATTTCAGGCGCATTGGGAGGATAGGCAGGATGTTCTGTAACGACACTTGGGTACAAGTCGTGCAGACAGGTTACAACCAGCAGACAAGGGACTTGAGGATGTTCTTGACGGAGTGCCTGAAGCAAACGGTGAATGGCATCTACCGCAAAATCTGAAATCTTAAGCGTGACAACCAAAACTTGAGCGGCTGGCTGGTGAGAATGGTCTGAGAGATTTCCGTTTCTTAAAATACTCTGAAGTTCTTGAACGGCAGCCGCAGGATCCTTCAGTCCTTCCCCTAATCCCACCGTATCAATAAAATTCAGCAGCGTGAGGTCTTCGGTCGGGTAAGCATAGCGCTGGGTATGAGCCGTATGGGGGCGAAACCCCTGACCAATCATCTCTGCTGAAGCGCCCGTCATGGCCTGAATGATTGAGCTTTTTCCGGTTTGGGCTTTGCCAATCAAAATCACTTCTGTGATAGGCAAACTTTGACGAACCTGCTCTAAAAGCTTCTGAAGATCGGCCTCACTGACCTGAAACCACTGTGTTCCTTTCTGAACAGTTTGGACTGCTGCCTGGATCGAATTCTGAACGGTTTGGCGAACGAGGTTTAGCCTTGTTCCCAGAGCTTGCTTTGAGACAACAGATTTATCCTCAGGCTGTTCTTCTAAAACAACCTGCTTAATGCTGTCGCTTAATTCAGTTTTGCCTTCTCGTATAGAAGAAGGCTCTTGATTTTGAGAAGCGTCGGAGGGCATGACTGCAACCGATAAACCTATGCTGACGCTTTACCCTTCATCGCTGCTGGAACCAGGGGAATTATTATAGAGTGCGTCAAGCTGCTCTCTGGCATCTTCGACGGTCATTGAGCGCATCACTAACAGCGGCTCATTAATAACCCGCCCTCGTTCGTCTAGCATTTCTGGATGCGATGTAGCCCTACCCCGACTGTTGCTGAGGGCTTCTGCAACTCCCCTTGATGCATAGCTGCGTTGAGAGTCGGCTCCTAAGGTAAATAAACTCCGGATCAGATTCCCGATCGCCAGCACTGCCAAAATGACAAACGCGATGATGTACAGCAGTTGCAACATATCTGCGACTCTCCAGTGCTTAGCGCACTCGCCTATAAGTTAAGTGAGCGATCGCCAACCCTAAGTCAGCAACAGCACCTTCATTCTGACAGGTTCTCAGATAGAAAGACATAAACTTTTACAATTTTTCAATCGCTATCGCTTGGCCTAAGCGATAGCGAATCATCACCTGCCAGCATTCTGACACCAGCGCATGCCAGGTCATAATCATGGTGCCCTCTACGCCGACCTGACACCCTGTCGCCTGAAATAAGCTCTGGGCAGCGTTCACTTCCTGAAGGGTTTGCTCTACCCGCGCTAGTAAATCAGCATGGGCTTCAGCGCTCAAGAAAACCACATCTTCAGTCAAGAGCAACGCTTTTGCCCGACTCAGCCAATACTGAAAATCATCTAAGAGCGGCTCTAAAAGCGTTTTAAGAAGTTCGGGGTCAGGCACATTGGAAAAAAGCATTGCTGAACAGGCTTGCTAACTTACCCATCATATTAACCTCATTTATGGAAATTGAACGGTACGATGGCTCACTTCACGTCCTTTCAGGCATAAACATTCGGTTTTTGAGTGAGGGAATGGAAGTTGAAATTGCTAGGATTGATCTAGGTTTTAAACCTTTACTGTATTGATCGACATTCAGTTGAGCGTAAATCTTGGATTGGTCTTCTGTCTGGGTTATTGCATTGCCACCCATTACGGGGGGCATCATTGGCTATTACACCAATGACTTGGCGATTAAAATGCTGTTTCGCCCCTATCGGGCGATCAAGGTGGGCAATAGGGTGCTGCCCTTTACGCCAGGGCTGATTCCGCGCAACCAAGATCGCCTTGCCCAACGGGTTTCTAATGCGATCATGTCATCGCTGCTCACCCCCGATGAGATGCAAAAGGTGGCACAGCGACTGCTGCAAACTGAGCGGATGCAGTCTGCCATTCAATGGCTGCTTGAATTGGCGCTCGATCAGGTCAAAGCCGATACGCAGCAAAAAACCGTCAAGATTTTAGCCAACATCCTGAAAGATTTTGTGGGACAGTCTTTGCCGCGCGTGACGGCGGTACTGGCGCGACAAGATGATTTTTTGAAGGTTCAGTTCAACCAAATTTTTGATCAGATTCTCCTCGACTACCATTTAGATAACGAACAGGCAGCTCAACTGGCGGATTGGATTATAGATGATGCCTTACCACCCGATGCCCTACGCCTGGGGCTGATTAACTTTTTAACCGATCGCAACATCACAATTTTGGATGAAGGGCTGCGCGAAAAAACCAGCGGAACGTTTTGGGTGGTCGCCAATCTACTGGGCGCTAAAAATTCTCTCGTGCGGCTGCGCGCTTTCTGTATTGAAGAACGCGGCGCGTGTAATGCCAGAATTCAGGAGTTGGTTGTTTCCCTGGGTATTCAGCAGCGTTTGGGCGAGTGGCTGGGCAGTCTGTCGCTGCAAAATCTGCCTGTCGGCACCGTGCGTCAACTGCGGCGAAATTTTCGAGAAAGTGTCCGCAGCTATCTGCGCACCAAAGGCGAGAGCGTACTGCAAAGCCTAAGCGACACGGTGAACTGGGAAGATACGGCAGCGGTTATTTTAGGGCGGCTCCAGTCTTCTGAGGCGGTTGTGGCCTCTTTAGATGTGGTGAGTCAGGAATTGGCGCTGATTTTAGAGCGGTACCTAGAGCGAGATCTAGAAAAGCTGGTGGAGCAGGCGATTCCGATCTTGAATTTGGATCAGGTGATTATGGAGCGCGTGAAGGCAACCGCACCGGAAGCCTTAGAAGACGCGATTCAGGGAATTGTTAAAAGTGAGTTGCAGGCTATCGTAAACCTTGGGGGTATCCTAGGCTTGGGCATTGGGTTGTTCCAGTCTGCCCTATTGCTGATTCGTTAGTATTTACGGGGAATAATAGCGGCCTATGAGCGTTGCGAGTTTATCTGAGGCTGAC
>JAGVDA010000230.1 GCA_020058975.1 Thermosynechococcus sp. WC_1
GAGTCCGATCTGGATGATCTGCGTGTAGTTGCCGATGATTTTCTAGGCAGTCCAGACTATCTAAACCCTCTCGTTCTTAAGTAGGTAGTCCCTGAAATCAAGAAAATAAGCTTTTCTTTAAGGGGTTGAGCACGATCATTACGGAGTTGGGATAGGGGTTCCGCCTTTACTTGAATTATAAGGGATAACTCTGACTCTCTAAGTCGGCTTTATCCCAAGCCCTGAGAGGGTTATGAGCGTTTTAGGATGTAGTAAATGCACGAAGCCCCGTGATATTGTTGGATTACCACATCTCAACTGAATATCACGGGGCTTCGTGTCTGAAAATTCTTCAGATAGGCTTATCTATAGGATAGCCTGTTCTGATTCTGAATCAAGCAGTCAACCATTAGCTCTATCGGATGCTAGTCCCAAGGATAAGCCTTGGGACAAACATAGAGCATTTGCCGATAGGGTACAGACTCACTATGCAGGCTCAGATTTTAGTGACTATGCCCGTCGCCTTAACTTTTGCTCACAGCTTCTAGAGTTTGGTTTTGGCATGGATGCTGACGATGCGCTGAAACTTAAGTTGAAGTCGGCTCGTTTCTGTCGCGTGAGACATTGCCCTGTGTGCCAGTGGCGGCGCTCCCTTGCATGGAAGGCAAAAGCCTATCAGGTACTGCCAAAAATCGTTGAGCAGTATCCTAAGCACCGCTGGTTGTTTGTCACGCTAACTCAACGTAATATGCCTGTCACTGAGTTGCGGGATACCCTCAAGGCTATGAATGAGGCATTTCAGCGCCTGGTGCAGCGTAAGACCTGGCCTGCGATCGGCTGGCTCCGCTCAACTGAAGTAACTAGGGGTAAGGATGGTAATGCTCATCCCCATTTCCACTGCCTTTTGATGGTGCCGTCGTCCTATTTCAGCCACGGTTACATCAGTAAGTCTGAATGGATCAAGACGTGGAGAGAGTGTATGAGGCTGGACTATAGTCCAGTGTTGGATGTGCAGGCTGTAAAAAGTGGTAATCAACCTTCTAGCTTGGTTCCTGAGCTTCTGAAATATTGCACTAAGGAATCAGATATGGTTGCAGACCGTGAATGGTTTTTAGAACTGACCAGACAGCTTCATAAAATGCGCTGTATCGCTACAGGTGGAGTCTTGAAGGAATACCTTAAGGAGTTGGAGCAAGACCCTGACGAGCTGATTGGTAAGGATGAGGATGATCAGGGCGTTAATGAGGGTAGCCTCTACTTCAACTGGCGACGGCAGGAGAAGCGCTACAGAATGGTTAAGGATTAGCTTATAGCTCTCCTGCTTTTGTTCGGTGAACGTTCGGTGAACAGGTTTTTCAATGACATCAAAGCTTAGTCAAGACCTTCAGATATTTGTCGATTTTTGTCAAAAGCATATCAAGGGTGATGAGAAGAGCGAAGCTCAAACCTTTTTGGATAGGTTCTTTAGAGCTTTTGGTCATGAGGGGGCAATGGAAGCTGGGGCTGTATATGAACAGCGGGTTAAAAAGGGAAGCAAGACAGGTAAGACGGGTTTTGCCGATTTAGTATGGAAGCCCCGTGTCCTTATTGAGATGAAAAAGCGAGGTACTGACCTCAATAAGCACTACTCGCAGGCTTTTGATTATTGGATACGTCTTGTTCCTGATAGACCTCGGTATGTCTTGCTCTGTAATTTTGATGAATTTTGGGTATATGACTTTGAGATTCAGCTAGATACACCAATTGATGTTATCCCCTTACTGCAATTGCCCCAGCAGCAAAATGCTTTTGGTTTTATGGAGTGGTCTAACCGTACTCCAATATTCCGAAACAACCAAGTTGAAGTTACAGAACGTGCAGCTCGTCGTATGGGTGAGTTGCTTTATGAATTAGAAACTCGTGGTATTGACAAGTTAATTGCTCAACGTTTTATTCTTCAGTGCGTTTTAGCAATGTTTTCTGAAGATAGAGGGCTTTTACCTTCTGGGATGTTTATCGAGTGTGTTAAAGCTTGCCTTCAAGGTGAGAGTTCTTATGATGTCTTGAATGCTTTATTTCAGGAGATGAACCGAAAAGGTAAGACTCCTGCTGGACGATATAAAGATGTTGATTATTTTAACGGTGGTTTATTTGCTGAAATTTATCCTATTGAGTTAACTGAGCAAGAGTTAAAAATGCTTGAAGTTTCGGCTCTTGAGGATTGGAGTAAGATACGTCCAGCTATTTTTGGTAATCTTTTTGAGTCTGCCATTGATGAGAAACAGCGTCACGATCATGGTATTCATTTCACTTCTGAAGTGGATATTATGAAGATTGTTCGTCCAACAATTTCAAGATATTGGGAAGAAAAAATTGAAAATTCAAAAACTATTTCAGAGCTAGAAAATTTACAATTAGAGCTTCAAAGTTATAGAGTTTTAGATCCTGCCTGTGGTTCTGGAAATTTTCTCTATATTGCTTATCAAGAACTAAAGCGAATTGAACAATTACTTTTAGATCGTATAGCTGAACGTCGGAAGTCTCCTCGTGAACAGATTCAGATGGGATTCATTACTCCAATGCAATTTTATGGCATTGACAACAATCCTTTTGCTGTTGAGTTAGCTAGAGTAACAATGATGATTTCTCGCAAGGTTGCTATTGATAAATTTTGTTTATCTGAACCAGCACTACCTTTAGATACATTGGATCAAAATATTGTTTGTAATGATGCTTTATTTACAGAATGGCCTGAAGTTAATGCAATTATTGGAAACCCTCCTTTCTTAGGAAGAGGAAAAACAAAATCACTAAATGAATTAAACCCAAATTATAAAAAAGATTTACATAAAATTTACCAAAGTGCAAGTTTTCCAAGAAGTGCAGATTTATGTTGTTATTGGTTTAGAAAGTCTCATGATTCGACAGCAACAAGAATTGGTTTAGTTGGTAGTAATTCAATTACTCAAGGTAGCTCTAGAAAAGCATCTCTAGAATTCATTGCTAGGAATAATGGATTTATTTATGATGCTATATCTTCACAGATATGGTCTGGAGAAGCCAAAGTGTATGTTTCAATTGTTAATTGGAGTAAGGAACCTCAAGCTATTCTCCACTTGGATGATGTATGTGTCACATCAATTAATTCGAGTTTAAAAAGTGAAATAGATGCAACTATCTGTAAAAAATTAAGAGCTAATCTTGGTATTTGTTTTCAGGGTGTTGTACCTCAACCATTGGAAAGATATTTAATTAGTCAAGAAACTGCTTTGCTTTGGTTTAAAAAAGATTCAAAGAATAAAAATGTTGTCAAAAGATTGTTAAGTGCTGATGAATTAACAGATACAGTTGATTTCGCTTCAGATCGTTTTTTAATTGATTTTAATAAAATGACTATAGAAGAAGCATCAACCTATGATTTGCCATTTAATTTTGTTAAGAATTCCTATCTGATTTCTCCAGATAAAAATAATGAAGATCATAAAAATTGGTGGCAATTATGGAGACCTCGAATGGGAATGAAATTAGCAATTACTTCTTTAAAAGAATATATTGCTATGCCAGGACATTCTAAGTGGTTTATTCCTGTAATAGTACCTGTAGAATATTTAGCCTATGTAAATTCTTCTTTTGTAATCGCTAGTGATGATTATTATCTTTTGGGAATTCTTACATCTTCTTTCCATAGAAATTGGGTGGAAGCTCAAAGTTCAAGTATTAAAGTAGATACTCGTTATACAAATACGACTTGCTTTGAAACTTTCCCTTTTCCTCAATTTACATCACAAAAACTTGCTAAACAAATCTGTCAAACATCATTAGATCTTTATGAATATCGTTCTCAGAAAATGCAGGAGCGTAAGTGGGGAATAACTAAGCTTTACAACGAATTTTTTCATGAACCCTCTAGTCAGCTTGCGAAGCTTCACTCAAAGTTGGATGAGCTAGTTATGCAGGCTTATGGATTTACTAATCAAGATGACATTCTTGAAAAGTTATTAGAATTAAATCTTGATCTGGCTGAAAAAGAAAACCGAGGTGAATCCATTGTGGGGCCGTGGGCACCTGATTAATGTATTTACCTCAGCATTCAGTTTTTGATCACTAAGGCTATTCTGTGTTCAGTGAACGTTCGGTGAACATACGGTGAACACAGAAATTGACCGCTTTCCCGTGTCTGACCTGCCAGATCGCTACAGTATTGGTCGGACTGCCCTCTATGAACGAATGGGTGTTCTAGCAGTTAAGCCAGAGAAGCAAGGCAATAAGTCCTATGTGTCTGGTCAGCAGCTCCAGGCGCTGGATGATTTAGATGCTCATATCAAACGTGGTGGTGTCCTGTCTGACTTCGGCGGACGTGTTCAGCGGACAAACCGTGAACAGAGCGGACAATTAACCGTTTCTTCTCCTGGTCAGCTTGTTCCTTCAACACCATCCGGTTTATCAGCCCTCATTGAGGGCGCTGTTGAGTCTTTAGTTAGTCGCTTAGCGCCTTTCTTTACTGCTCCACAGGCTCCAAAAGCTGGGATGCGTTTAGCTCATCTCCGTGAGCTTGAAGAAGCCTATGAGAAGCGTTGGTTATTGTCTACGTCTGAGATAGCCGATCTGTTGGGTTTATCGGTGAATACAGTCCGTGGCTATGGGGATAGCTTTGAAGAGGCTGGTTTTGTTTTTACTCGGTCAGGCAACCGTAGCAGAGGTGAGATTGCTTGGAAAATCACCAAGGTTGAAGGCTGATTCTGTGTTCGGTGAACGTTCAGCGAACAGTCTAGCTACTCCCGATTCATGCCTGTAATGTGGCGCATGATAGTGTCTAGCTTAGAATCCATTGAGTTGAAACGCTGCTCAATTTCGTCAAACTTCTGGTCAATATGTGTCTCTAAGACGTTGAATGCTTCACCGATCCATCCATCTGGCTCAACGACGTGATCAACGCCGTCAAGTCTACTCTCAAGTTTTGCAATCCGAATCTCCATCGCTGCAAATCGGCGATGCCAGTCTAGTGGGTTTTGATCTGCATTACTCATGTCTCTATTCTGCATGAGTGCAAGGTATTTAGCTTGAGGCATGAGAGCTGAAAACGTTCAGGGTGGTTTTGTCTTCCCTAAAACCGTTACGTTTTCAGCGACCTTGCCGAACGACATACGCTAAAATCTGCATCCTTTTCCAGCCCCTTTAGCGTCCGCCACTCACACGCCCACCCCCCAGCAAAGGGGCTGGAAAAGATGCCCTCGGCAGAGCGCTCTTTAAGTGCAATCTGCATATTGAGAAAGCTAATGGCTTCTAATCAAGTATTGAAGCTAAATTTGTCCTGATTCAGCCAGATTTACCCATCAAAATCATATTGCAACCTCGCAGTGGTGATGGGTGTGCATTTTCTCAGACCTAAAAACGCCGTGTTTTTGGAGCGGATTTTGCCCAGTAAGTTATGTGTGGATCTTTTTTAAGCTGAAAATTGACCAGGGCGATCGCGTCGCAGAGTAAGTCTGAACCAACTGAATTGGATGCGATGACCAGGGCATTCAGCAAAGTCTCATCTGAGGTGCCTAGGATAGCCTCTAGATGCCTGTTGAGAGACGGGTTATCCTCACACACCACACAGGGGCTACTAGCCCCTTTCTTGTGGGTGATCGCACCGCAGAGTAAGTCTAAGGTGCAGTGGCTTTCTGAGCTTCAAGAACAGACTCATTTAAGAAACGCTCCTCATCTATCTCGTTAGAGCATTGAGCGACCTGATAGACCCATTCATGAGCACTTAAACGGAATGAGGCTTCAACGATCCTTGTTGGGTATTCAATGCCGTTCCAATGGAGCGTGACAAGCTCATACAGTTCAAACTTTGGTGCTGGGACTTTGATGGTTCTGTTCATGTGATTGCAGTGTGGAGTTTAGGTCAGATCGTTTAGATTTGCTCATCCTCTTGTCTTTTCCGCGCGCGCACAACTTGTGGCAGGTTGTGTGCATTTTCCCTAGAGCTGTTTCTTGGTGCAGAAATTAGCCCAGAGTCCTTGATGGATATGGGTTTGAGGAATAAGGCTAGTTTTTGCGTCAAAAATTGGTCAGTTATGGTTTACCCGTGGTCGATCCGTGGCTGCTCTTGGTATGGAGTTGGTCGGTTTATGGTCAATCTATGGTTGGTCTGGTACAGGGGGATTTTTGGGGCTGCGTGAAGGTGACTGTGTTGATGAGTGAGGTTAAGGCGCGATAGGTTGGGTAAGACATCCTTAAGCTCAAGAAATGATGAAATCTAGGAGTAAGGTATGGCTGCAATGAAATTAAAAGAGGCACTTCAATCTCTTGGCTATGATCTTTCGTTGATTAACCAAAGAGACTGGGGATATTTAGATAAGCGTTTTAAGCAGTACCGAGAAATTAACTCAATTCCACCTGCTAAGCAGGATTCCACAGGTCGCGTAATTTATGTGGGTGAGTCCGATCTGGATGATCTGCGTGTAGTTGCCGATGATTTTCTAGGCAGTCCAGACTATCTAAACCCTCTCGTTCTTAAGTAGGTAGTCCCTGAAATC
>JAGVDA010000443.1 GCA_020058975.1 Thermosynechococcus sp. WC_1
ATAAGCCTGATCTTGGTGACGGATAAATCTGTTAATCGACACACTCTCTGCCCTTAATGACGAAAAACGGGAATAGCCTAACTAACTGGTGATGAATAGCTTGAAACATTCATACAGTATGACTTTAGAGCATTTAAAAAACCTTGAAAGCTATATATCGGGACTTTGAGACTTGATCATTGCCTCTTGTCCAATCAAATCTTGGTGTAAAACAAACTGATTTCGTCCTGCTGCTTTCGCTTGGTATAGTGCCCCATCCGCTGCTTCAATGAGCGCATTTGGACTCAAGGAAAGCGTTGGGACAAAACAGGCAACCCCCAAACTTAGGGTCACAAAATCGTTGGTTGGAGAATTGGTATGGGGCAACCTTAGACCTGCAATATGGGATTGGATCTGGCGAGCAACGCTCATTCCACCTTGTGCGTCAGTATTGGGCAAAATAACGGCAAACTCTTCTCCGCCATAGCGCGCCGCCATATCAGCAGGTCTTTTGATACTGACTTGAATCGCCTGCGCGACCTGTCTCAGACAGGTATCACCTCCTAAGTGTCCGTAGGCATCGTTGTAGCGTTTGAAATGATCCACGTCGCACATAATCAACGTTAAAGGCTGCTGCTCCCGCGCCAATCGTTTCCATTCCAGCGCTAGGCATTCGTCAAAGCGACGGCGATTGGACAGTTGCGTAAGACCATCCACGCTGGCTAACTGTTTGAGTTCTTGGTTAGCAACCTGAAGCTGTTGGTAAAGTCCCGATTGATGAATCGCAATGACCAATTGGTTTGATAGCTGTTGAAGCAAATTAATTTCCGATTGCTCCCAACGGCGAGGTGCGCTACATTCGTTGACCACCAGCAAACCCCATAGCCTTTCATGTTCACCAATCGGAACCACTAAATTGGCCTGAATACCCAATTTTGAGAGATTTTGCTGCTGGGTTTCTTCTGGTCTGGATGCCGCCAAATCGGGAATGGAATGGATCCGACCGGAACGATAAAACTCAGCAGAGAATAGCCGCTGTGCTTCATCGCCCCAGGATAGATCTTTCAGGAACGGTACATTTGCATCTACAGACTCAACTTCAATAGTACCGTTTCCATCAGGCTGAAACTGGTAAATGAGCGCTCGGTCAACCTGTAAAAACTGACGAACTTCAGCTACCGCCATGCTTAGAATTTCTATCAGATCAAGAGACTCACGAATGCGCTGGGAGATCCGGTTAATTAGGCGCTCTCGCACCATCTGCTTCTGTAAAGCCGCTTTTGCTCGCTTGCGCTCTGAGATCTGCCGCTGTAGCTGCTCATTGGCGCGCTGAAGACTAGAAGTTCGATTGTCCACAATTTTTTGGAGCGTTGTGATCGTCATGTGGGCTTCTATGGGATCCACAATGCTTAACACGCTTGTTTGGGTCACAATACCCGCTAATGCCCCCGTTGCGTCAATCACAACTAAACGCTGAAGATCTTTGGCCTGCATCATCTCGTGGGCATTCCAAAGCGTTTCTTCAGGCTGAATTAACGCCAGGGGCGCTCTCATGATAGAGGCCGCAGTAGTTGCTCCTAGATCAATGTTTTGTAAGCTCAGTTGAGCAATATCCCGTTCAGTGATAATTCCAATCGGCTTAATAATCGAATTTTGCGCTTGTTCTGTAATTACCACGCAGCTCACCCGATGCCCATGCATAAGCTGCGTTACGGTCAGTGCTGACGCATCAGATGAGGCCGAAACAACCGCTGTAGTCATCACTTCTCTTACCCGCCGAAAGCGTAGTAAATCTACAGGATTTAGAAAATCACGCAGACTCTCTTGAGTAATAATACCGCAGCATCTCCCACCGGCTGTGACAACTGGAAGGTGTCGAATTCGATGTTGACGCATCTTTGTCAAGACTTCTAGCAAGTCCTGCGTCACGGGTTCATCTAAGCAAATTAAATTGCGCGTCATTACTGCTGCGATAGTTAATTCGGTTAGTAGTTTTGCCGTTGCGACTAATCGAACTAAATCTCGATGTGTAAAGATGCCGACTAAGCGTTGTTCGTCACTGATCAAAGCGTAATCCATACGTCGATCCGCGATGAGTGCTAGCACAGTGGTGACAGATGCTGTAGCGTCAACATTGAGCGGAGTACGATTAATCGCTTGGTGCATTGGAAAGTTTGACGGAGGAGCCATAAGGCAGACCAAGAAGTTTTTATAAAAACGAAGAAAGGGTATCAACTTAAGGCGGGACAGCCTGTATAGCAGGGATTTGGGCTTCGAGTTTACGAAGCCCAAATCCCTGCTATTTCAGATAGATCAGGAAATGGTGCTTGTTACCTGGCAAGACTTTGAGGCTCTTTAGGGACCTCGAAGGATTAGTCAAAACGAACTCATTTTTGGGCTTATGAGAAAAACAGGCGAATCCATCATCGCTCGGATACCTGAAGAACACCTTAAACCCTTGCTGCATATAAGGCACCATTTCTAGATCTATCTGGCTATTTTAGCTAGGCAATCAACGTTCTAAACTGTCCGCTTTATGAGTTATCCCGAAAAACGAAGGTTTCCATAACCATCCGATGTTTTTCGGCTCTTCCGGTTTAAGTATGCTAGCTTGCTGGACTTAACGAGTTTTCAAGGCTTTTAGCCCTGTTATATAGCACCAAAATGTTTGTATGAACATTTGCATACCTAATCCTGTAGAGCCTGTTTTCCTTACTCCTTTTCTTCCAGATTTTCGTTTCTTTGACAACCCCTTATTGAGGACGGTGCTAGATCTGAGATCAAGTACCATCCTTTTCTATCACTTTTTCTTACGAATATCTAGAGCATTAAGCATCGTATTGCTTCCGCATGTATCCTAAAACTTTGAACTTAAAAATGCTTGCATTTCATAAAGGCAGACAACTTACCTATAATTCCCCGCTTGGGATTTTATGAGTTTCCCTTACCGATAGGCTTTACTTCATTTAATTGGTGAAATATGCTCAATTCTTCAGAGGATAATATTTGAATTAAGCCTGGGTTTTTGCTAATCAATTTAATTTCTGAGTAGCATACATTACCTAATATTTCAACTGAACGCAGTCTCTCGTCTACACTAAGCTTTCCAAGCATTTGAACTGATATCAAAATTTTAGATAGAGCATCTTGTGACTCATCTTTCTGAAAAAATATTTCTATAACAGACTTTCTTTCTAGCCTTGTCTGAATTGCTTCGAGAAGAATATCGCTCTCATATGGTTTCTTTAAATAATCATCAGCGCCAAATTCAAAGCCTTTTCTAATTGATTGAATATCACCTAATGCTGTCAGAAAAATAAACGGAATCATTTGTGTTGATTTGGTTTTTCTTAAAACATCTAAAACTTCATGCCCATTAATTTCGGGCATCATTATATCGCAAATAATCAAATCTGGAGTTTGTTCGTATGCTATATTAATTCCGACAATGCCATTTTCTGCACTAAGAACCTCATACATATTTGCTTCAAGAAGATCGATTAGATTTTCACGAACACTCAGTTCGTCTTCAATTACGAGAATTTTAGGCATATAGCAATCCCAAATGATTTATGAGACTCTAGAGAGAGTAACACTGCTAAAGAGATGCTGTCTGAACTTAAAGATTTTA
>JAGVDA010000534.1 GCA_020058975.1 Thermosynechococcus sp. WC_1
GGCTGCTGGTCAAGGACACATAAATTGCCAATCGGCTTGCCATGATTATCTCGCAAGGCAACACCGAGATAGCTTTGCACCTCCATTTTCTTTAAATTTAAATGGTGTGGAAACTGCTGCTGCACAAAACGTTCGCAGTAAAATAGCCCATCTTGCCATGCCCGTTCGCAGGGGGTGTTTGCAGAATTGAATGAGAAGGTTGGCTGTAAAACTTCATCGGCACTAAACGCAAGAACATGCAGCTCTTCACCGACGAGTTCGCTCACTAATGCATAGGAAACATTCAGCGCTTTAGCGACGTATTGCACCATTGCGGGAAAAAAGTCTTCTCCTGTCGTTGTAGCGGTACCCTCGATCAGATTTTGGAGAACGGTTTGCGTTTTTTTGCGTTCGCTAATATCGTGGATGAGCCAAAGCAATTCCGTCACTGTCTGATCGGGCGCATAGATTGGGGCAACGGTTACTTCGATAGGAAAGGGATCTCCAGATCTGGGTCTCAGCATCATTTCCCAGGTTTGGGTCTTATTTTGGGACACCACTTTCTCTAGCTGAAGGTAATACAAGCTGTAGTCAGACTGAGCAATACAGGCAACGAATGCCTTCCCGATCAAAAAATCTGGAATGTTGGCGAGCTGTTCAAAAAGCCGTTCATTACCATCGTGGATGACACCAGCGGTATCTGTTACAAGATAACCATCAGGGGCAAAGTTAAATAAATCTTGGTACCGTTGTCGTTCGATTTCGATTTGAGCATTGCCTGCATCGCGCTGTTTTTCGCTTTCTTTTAATGCTTCAAGGGCTGCTAGTAATTCTTCGTTGGTTTGCTCTAGCTCAATCACACGTTCTTGGCTCTGGATATTTAATGCTTTAAGCTGGGCTTGCGCCAACGCCCGTTCTGTCAATTCGGTCTGCAAATGCTGGTGAGTGGTCGCCTGCTGGAGGGCGATCGCAAGCTGCACGGCGAGGGCGCTGAGTAGCTGAACTTCATCCGGTAGCCAGTCACGCGCATGTTGGCTTTCAGTGGCATTGAGAAAACCCCACAGCTTATCTCCGCAGAGAATGGGCACTAAAATCTTGGCGCGGGTCTGAATCCGAATCAGCAACTCTCGATGACAATCTGACATATCAATGCTGTAGATGTCTGAGACGATGCGAATATGCTCTTGCCGATAAAGCTCAGCATGTCCCTGCTTAAAGCAGGTATCGTCAATGCGTTGGCCCAGTAGAGACAGCGACGATTCCGTCGATTCTGCGACGGCAATGGTTTGCCAATCCGCTTCCACTTGCCAAATAGTGACGCGATCGCAGCCCAGCACTCGTCTAACTTGCTCTACGGTTGTATCCAGAATCGTCTGGATATTTAGGGATGCTCGGATCTGGGTAGAGAGTTCTGTGAGTAACGTTTCGCGTTCTGCCTTGGCTTTTAGGGCAACCGTTCGCGTTTCTACCTGTTGTTCTAGTTCAGTCGTTCGTGTTTCTAGCAGCTCAATCTTTTCGGCTTCGAGGGACTGTATTTTTTTCTCTAACCCTTCCGCCAATTTATATAGCTCTAGGGGGTTGAGCGCTTGGAGCAAGCTGGTCTGGGTCACAATACCCAATAACTGCCCCTCTTCACCGACCACAGCCAAACGACGGATCAGTCGCTGCTCCATGATTTGCTGAACGACCAACAGCGATTCTTCTGGCTTAACCGCAAAAATTGGCGCACTCATGACCTGCTCAGCCATACAGTGTTCAAGGGTTAAACCCAAGACCTGAAACTGCACTAAGTCCCGCTCAGTGACAATGCCGATGGGTTTTTGGAGCGCTTCATCAGCTCTGCTGATCGATGCGGTGATGGACTCCACAATCATGACGGAGCTGACGCGATGCTCTGCCATTAACTGAGCGATCGCCAACATAGAGCAGTCCGGTGCCGCACAAATTACGTCGCCCGCCATTACCTCTGCGACCTGCCGTAATTTCAATAGATCGATAGGCTGAGAGATTTGTCGCAAGCTTTCATGAGTTAATAGCCCCACCAACTGCTCCTGTGCATCCACAACGGGCAAATGCCGAATGTGATGCTGATGGATCAGATTAACGGCAAAAAATAAATCGGTGAAGGCAGATTCTTGTAGGGTAAGGACAGGATGGGTCATCACCTGCCGAATGGTCAAATCATGAAAAGGCTGCTGTTGAGCGCTGAGGCGGACGATATCTCGCTCAGTCACAATGCCCACAACTCGTCGCTCTTCTATCACCACCACACAGCTTGAGCGCGCCTCTAAAAGCAGGTTTGTCAGTTGGCGATCTACGATGGGTTGGGCAGTCCCGCTAGGCAAATCTTCTAGGGATACGCTGCACGAACGCATGTCGGTCATTTGGGCGATCGCATCCATCAGCGTCGCATCGGGCGAAACGACTAAAGGATCGCGAACAACGGCAGATCGGAGTTCTATGGGGGTGAGAGCCGTCGTACGAGCAATCATAAGATTTACCGTTCAAGTCTAATTATTGTTCCCCTCAAAATGAGGTTCTAATCTCTTGAGAGAAAAAATAAAAGAGTATGGGTCTACCTCTTCAACGAACATTATTCTTTTGTAAAATTAAAAATGAGTTAGTTCTAATTCTTGAAATCCAAGGAAATTGATGAATGATTTTGTAGCTATAGTTACGTTTCTGGCTACATTTTTGATGAGGCTTGGGCAGATTCTTTTTTATGAATTATAAAATCTCTAGAAGTATTAGAGAGGTTTTGTTAAGAAAATACATCGGCAAAGCGGCGAATGAATGAGGCAATTGAGTGAGAGCAAGATTGGACGATCAGATAATTTTTCTTTATCAAGAAGACATACCTGCCTTTAAAAAAGGAGGTTCTGTGGTGCGAAATAGCTATTTTTGGGCACTAAAGGCGATCGCAGGGTATGCCCCTCGTCATGGAGACTGGGAATATGAGGCAGAAGTCTGGGTCGCCCTTCGGCGCGTGTTGATTGCGTTTCAAGACTCAGGCTACCTAGGCTTAAGCGAAACCCAGCTCGAATTTCCGGTCGATCAATTTGAGATTCCTGAAGCTGTGCGAGATGTTTCAACGTGGCAGGCTTTAAACTAAGTCTTTGGCTCAATCATGCATCAGTATTTTGCAACGGTGGCACGGGGTCTAGAGGCGATCGCAGCCCAAGAATTAGAGCAGCTCGGCGCTCATGCTGTAACACCAGGGTTTTGTGGAGTAGCCTTTGAAGGCGATCGCGCTCTGCTTTATCGCATTAACCTATGGGCAAGGCTACCGTTTCGGATCTTGGTCAAGCTCAAAGAGTTCCCCTGCAAAGATTCTGAGGATCTGTATCGCGGCATCCAGACCCTAGACTGGTCAAACTATCTCACACCAGAATTTACCTTAGCTGTCAACGCTACGGGCAAAAGCGATCGCCTTAATCACACCCACTTCACGGCGCTTCAGGTCAAAAACGCCATTGTCGATCAGCAGCAGGCTATTCACGGCGATCGCTCCAACGTCGATACCCAAGAACCCGATGTGCAAATCAGCGTTCATATTGATCAAGACTGCTGCACCGTTAGCCTCAATAGCTCTGGCGGTAGCCTCCATAAGCGGGGCTACCGTCCGGCAGTCGGGGCAGCTCCCCTTAAAGAATCTTTAGCGGCGGCTTTAATTCAGATGTCAGGCTGGCAACCTGACCAGGCATTCTACGATCCGCTCTGTGGTTCCGGTACGCTACCCTTAGAGGCCAGCCTAAAGGCGCTCAATATTGCGCCAGGGTTATTCCGCGATCGCTTTGGGTTTGAAACGTGGCCTGACTTTGACCTACCCCTATGGAATACGCTTTTGCAAGAGGCTGAGGAAAGTCAGCGCGATCACTTACAGGCTTCGATTGGGGGGAGCGATCGCAATGGGGAGGTAATTGAACAGGCGATCGTTAATGCCCAAAACTGCGGCGTTGAGAACCACGTCTGGTTTGCTGAGATGGATTTGGCTGAAGTATCCGCTCCAGCAGACAGCGGCGTACTGTTTTGCAACCCACCCTATGGCGAACGGCTGGGTCAAGATACGGACTTGAGGGCATTTTATAAGCTATTGGGTGATGTACTAAAGCAGCACTTTAAGGGCTGGACGGCCTTTGTATTGAGCGGCAATAAAGAACTATCCCAGTCAATTGGCTTAAAATCGTCTCAACGAACCAATGTTTTGAACGGATCTTTACCCTGCCAGCTCATGAAATATGAACTGTATTAGGGCGTTAGGTGCATTACCTTTAAGGCACTCCCCAAACAGGTCGTTAAAGTCTTGGGTGCCGCCATACCGGAAATTGGCGGCGATCGCGTTTCTTTAGAAAATAGCTCTAGAGAGTAGAGACGTTAATAGGTTTAGGGTGCCGCTGTCTGCCAAAATGTAC
>JAGVDA010000018.1 GCA_020058975.1 Thermosynechococcus sp. WC_1
GAGATGACAGACCTAGGTAAAAAATCAACTTCAGGATTCAGACAGAAATTTCAAGAGTATTCCGCATCTCAATCAACAATGGAATTTAACGAGAAAAACATTGTAGAAATGCTAGAAATGTTTTTCTTGAATCGAGAACAAATAATGGATGATAGCCTAGTAGAAGTGTTTGACAAAGCAACTTCTTTCCATGAGAAAAACTGTATCTACAAAGAAGGTTGGAAGACAAATAAAAGCTATAAGTTAAACAAACGCATCATTCATCCTGATGGGGTTGAGTGGTGCAAAATAATGAACTATTTATCTGTTTGTCGTTCTCGCTACAACTTCTTAGGCGACCTTGACAAAGTGTTGTGTTGGTTGTCTGGTAAGAGCTTAGACAATCCTGATTTTGTCGGCACCTATAGCGCTATTGATTGGTTTTGTAAGAGTTGCAGGAATGGCGATCATACTCAAGTATTTGAGTCGACCTTCTTTAATATCCGTGTCTACAAAAAAGGCACGATGCATCTAGACTTCAAGGATTTAGATCTTTTAGGAAAGTTTAATATTGCTGCTGCCAAAGGCAAGAAATGGATCGGGGCAGACTACTAGCAAGACTTGGATTTATAACCATTAGCGAGACTTAGACCCATGAACAAGATTGAAGGTTACTATCAATTCGCTGGGGAGCATTATCTGACGCTCGACGGTGTTAAATATGCCGCAAGACTTTCATTCCCTCACGTCCACAAAGACCTATTCGATTGTAATTATGTAGACAATATCCTTGTGCCATTGATCGGCACAGTTAGACACCATCACTATCCTGAGATCCAACGATTCCCAAAAGATGAAGCCCTGCGAGTCTTGCGAGACTTGCTAGGGGTTGCGTTAGTGCCTGCAAGACTTGATGAAAGGTACGAGATCGAGTACAAAGGCGATCGCCCAACAGTAACAGACAACAGTGTCGAAACCATCTTTGTCCCATCAATGATTACAAACTTTACCCATTTTCAAGCCGCTAGAGCTGGCAAGCTTGCAACATTGATCGCAAGCACCAGCGAGGCTTGATATGCCGTAAGGCTTAGTGTAAGCTGTAGGTTTAATATGTCAATACTATATTGACAGGAGGGGTTGAGTGAAGACGGTTGAGATTGATTTTAAAGCTGAGCGAGAGAAAGGGCGATCGCTCAAAGAGATTGCCGAAGATTGCGATCTGTCCATCTCCACCGTCAGGAATCGAATTCTTGCAGCGGGTGGACAGGTACGGCAGGGGGCCAATATTGAGTTTGATTTTAAAGCTGAATATGAGAAGGGGCGATCGCTTGAGAGTATTGCGAAAGATCTAAGTATCTCAGTCCCTACCGTCAAGAAAAGGCTCTTAGAAGCTGGTGGGGTGATTCAGAATCCTAAAGCTTTTAAGTCGGTTGAGTTTGATTTTCGGGGAGAGTATGAAAGCGGGCGATCGCTTGAGAGTATTGTTGAAATGCTGGCTCAGTCTGGCGTAGAGATGTCTCGAAACACAGTGCGATCGCGTATCAAAGCGGCTGGCGGGGTGATCAACAACCAAGGGACAAGAGCCAAAACCCTTACTACAACAAAGGTCAAAATTTCAAAATATCAGTTCAAGAAGCTTGCAAGACTTGGGGACGCCGTTGGTTTGTCGGTGTCTGAGGTGGCACGGACTGCGATCGCCCTTTGGCTTGAAGCAGGGGAACCACTAGACACAGATAGAAAACCTCAAAAGCATCCCATAAGCTTTGGGGTGTGGGTGACACCAGACACCCTAGCAAGACTTGAGAGCGGCGATCGCCCCAAAGCTGAAAGCATTAGAGCGGCGCTAGATTTTGTCAATCTTTACAGGCTCAAGACCTGTCAAGCGAGTGAACCTGTCTAGGATGATGGTGCAGTATGCTTCTGAAAGCTCGAATCCAAAGACTGTGCGATCTCCTTCCATTTGCTCAGCAGCCATGATCGAGATACCAGAGCCGAGGAATGGATCAAAGATTATGTCTCCTGGGTTGCCGTATTTTTCAAAGCACCAAGTGGCTAATGCGATCGGTTTTGGGGTGGGGTGTATGCGCTTTTGTCCATGCTCTGAAGCTTTAACCATTCCGTTCCACATATGCTTAAAAATACGAGTGGCGGTAGGTTGATTAGTCCATGCCAATTCTGCATCAGCATACCCTCCCGTATTTTCTTTGTCCCAAATAATCCAACAGCTTGAATTAGGCAAATGAGAAGCGTAATAATTTCCTCCCCACCAAATTTGAATAGCTTCTTTTTTTATCCCTGAAAGAGCCTCAAACGCATCAATGGCAGTGTTAATTGTTTCATCCCCAATGACAGATTGGTAATTGCCTGATTCTATAACTTTAGTCTTTTTCTGATTATTCTTTTTCCCGAAAGGGCTAGACGTACCCAGCGTTCCATCGTTTTTTACTATTTCTATTCCATAAGGAGGATCTGACCAAACGAAGCTGATTTTGCCGTGGCGATCGCCCAGCAGCGCATGAATATTAGATGGGTCGGTACTATCCCCACAGCATAGGAAATGCCTTCCCAATTGCCAGATATCACCCAATTCCACGCGAGACTTGAACTCTCCCTTCTCAGCCTTCTCAATATCTTTGTCGGTTTCTTCTTGCTCTTGCTCAGGGTCTAGCTTTTGTACAGGGGTCGCGAGACTTAGCATCAAGGCTAGATCGTCTCTGTCAACCGTGACAGGCATCCGGTCAAGCTCTGCTAACCCCTGCAAGACTTGAAGGTATTTTTCCCTGTCCCAATTGTTTGCCATGTCCAGGGCCGTGAAATTGCCCCCGCCTAGCACCGTATTGTTATCGTCGATGGCATAGGCGATCGCCTGGGCTTCAGATTCAGCGTCACAACCGAAGATAACGGGCATCAACCAATCGTTATCCTTCTTTAAAATGCCTCTAGGGGGGATTCGTCCCTGAGTCTTCATGTGGAGGAGGACTTTATTACGCCCGTTGCCGCCGACTAGCCCACCTTTGCCACTATTCAGATTACTGTCCCAGATTGGCGGGTTACGGAATCCGTAAGTCTCCATTGATTCGGCCAGTTGCCCCATGTCATGACTATTCGGGTTGTCGTCCCAAAATAGTTCACTGGCGATCGGGATGTATTTGAGCTGTAGTTGGTCTGCGGTCATGCTGTGTCGTGATTAATTGTGTACTTATATTAAATACTTTGACAAAGTAATCAATCTAGGCGATACTTAAAGAGTAGAGAAAACAAGTTGTGCCGTCGCTGAGAACGGCAAAGGATGAAACAAATGAAATTTCTGAATCTTGACTGGGGTTACGCTGCATCTTCTGATCTCTCTAAAAAGAATGCCTGTACTTTAGGTGGTTGGACTGTTACCGCTTGGCAGGAAGAAGAGAAGGATTGGAAATTTTACAGTAAAGCATGGCACAGCAACCACGGCCCTAAGATCACTGTTACAGGTCGTTTTGTTAAGTTTACATCTCCCACTGGCAAAAAGACAAAGACCGTTGAGCTAGACGGATGGCGCGGCAATTGGCAAGTAAAAGCGCTTCTGGCTGCGGGTCTTGTGAAACCTCGCAAAGGGCAGATGAATATCCGGCTCAACGAAGCCTTCGACATCAAACACGTTGAAAGCCGTCGAGGATACAAACTGTTTGAGCGAACTCTAAAGGGTGAGCATGTTGATTACTGTGTTGTGTCGCCTTTGGGCATGACCTATCACGCCGCAAGCTGGGCGGAATGCCTCAAAGGTCTAAAACAGAAGCGCAGAGCGCAAGAGCGCAAAGCGACTGCAACGATTGACTGGTCTTTTGTCCGTGGTCTTGGCTTCTGTCAAGATGGCATCAAAGAATTTTGCTCAGTGTTTGGCTTCAATCTCAAAGAATCTTACACACCTCAGGAAGTCTATCAGGCTGTGATTGCCAACCCATCAGCAGCGAAGCCTTTTGAGAGTGAGCTTCGCACCCTGGCTAATGTCGTCGGGTTCCAACTGCCTCAGTAATTTTCAAAGCCCGATCCATGTCAATTGGATCG
This sequence comes from Thermosynechococcus sp. WC_1, assembly GCA_020058975.1. Taxonomy (GTDB): domain Bacteria; phylum Cyanobacteriota; class Cyanobacteriia; order Thermosynechococcales; family Thermosynechococcaceae; genus JAAURS01. The sequence goes on from JAGVDA010000018.1 coordinate 4,024, forward strand.
GGCTTTTTGTACAAACATACAAAAAGTTAAAAATTATGCTCACCTCAAAATCTATGCGCTACGGAGGGCTGCTGATTGATGCCTCTGAGTGCGACTACAACTCATTTAAGCAGCTTGGCCTACTTTGCCCCATTTGCAATCGTCCGGTCTTTCTGGTGCAAGCAGCACAGCGAGAGGCGCACACTCGTAAAAACAAAGATGGCGGCTCGGTCGCGGTGAAAGAATCAAGTGTACTGGCTCACTTTAGCCATTTCCCAGACGTGTCTAAAGAACAGGTTGAGGAGTGCGAACTGAAGACTAAACAGATTACGCAAACGCAACGGACTGCGATCGCCGTTAAAGCCAAAGGGCAGCGGCTAAAGATGCTGCAAAGTAATTTGTGGAAGATGCTCAAGACTTCGTTTAGGCTTTATTACGCAGAAGGAATGGAAACCATTCTAGAAGATTTGTTTCTAGAAGCCTCATTCATGAACGCAATGAGATCTAAAGCGTATCTTGATAAATTGGTCGAGACTTGCGCTTTGAGTATGATGCACCCTACCAATTTAAAAGTAGTAAAAGAATCATTTGAGCAAGGCTGCAAGTCTTGGTCAGCATTGGCAGAAAGCTATCCTGGAGACGATAACGAATTTTTGTATTCAGGCTTTAAAAATTGGCCTAACTCCGTCTTGGACACTAAAATGCATGAGGCAATCTGTCTTGAAGTGCTTGACTTTCTATCGACCAAAATGCAAAGACCAATCTTTAATCTCCTAATCAAATATTCAATCTATAACTATGCGTCAGCAACCGCATACTTTCTTCAAAAAGAGTCAAAGATCGAAGAAGTCCTAGCGCTGATAAATACTCTGGATACTTCTCAGTTTAACTATGAGAAGAATAAGCCGTTTGTTATTAAGGTTCTAAGAGATTTAATTGGAGGAGGGAAAGAAGAATTAGCCGCAGTTTTTAGCTATGTCAGGGATGACGTACTTCAGGCGGTTTATTTCACCAACTGGGCAGAACAATTTGACGCTGTAACAAAGTAACTGACAATGCTTAAATTCCGTCTAGCGCTCTTAAAGGGTTCCACTATCCATTTTTGGTATGAAAGTTTAATCTTGCTTGACATGCTTTTACTTAAAGCGGAGCTTTATCTGTGGAGGTTTGCAAGAAATAGGAACCGCTTTAAAAATGCTGTAAATGGCTTTCATCTAAGAAGCAAGAAAATGTTTGCAAAGCTTGATGCAAACATTAACACGCTCAAGGATATACGCTCTGAGTTAAACGCAAAAATCGAACAAATTAAAACGGGGAAAAATAATGACTGAACTAAAAACATTTGAGATTGAAATTACTGGTGAATTATCTCTAGAGTTTGATGGAATCTCTTTGATTTCTGAATCAAACCATTGGGTGAACGGGCAAGACCGCAACCGATACCACAGCATTGACATCTATGAACCCAGCGATGGCGGGTACATCCTCCATATTTGCTTTGTCACTCATTGGCAAGGCGAGCATGATCAAAAAGAAGTTTGGGAACTGGGGACGCTAGATCAGGTTGTAAAGATCTTAGAGAACTATGATCCAATTGAGTTTTTAATAGGCTTCCCTAATGGGCAGCACTTTGCAGAAAAGCAAGCAAGACTTGAAGATGCTCTAGCCCGTGACTGGGTTGAACTTAAAGGAAAAGTGCTTAATAGTCTTGGCATTAAGCGCACTCGTGGCAAAGGCCAGCCCCAACACCCACTAGGAGCCTGCCGGAACCCTGGCTGGTCGATACCTGAAAAGCTCCGGTTAGCTGTAGATGCTGAGGCAGAACGCAAAGGCATCAAGACATCTGAAGCCGTGACCAAAATCTTACAGTCCCATTTTAACTTTTAGAGAGAGATCACAATGAGACCCAATCCCGAAAACCCCGCATGTCCCCATTGCAAGTATTGGCCTACACGCAAAAAAGGCAGAACAAAAGCTGGATCGCTTAAATATTATTGTCCTTCTTGCAGTAAGTACCATACTCCTGACGCCCGATTACCTGGGAAGAAAAAGAGAACTGATGGGCTAACAAACTATCAAGCATGGTACATGGTTCCAAAAAACAAGGAGAAGAAAAAAGAAGCAGAGCGAATCAGGAGAGCCAAAAAGAAAGAATCTGATAGCATTGACTGCTCCCACGGCTAAAAGCGCGTGGAAAACCTAAGACTCACGGCTTAGGTTTCTGTATCAGGTCTTACTACCCCTCTCTAAGATTCAAGGCATTGACCTCTCAATGTCTTCGACGGTTGGCAGATCAAAGGGCTGGCCTAACATAACTGAGCCTAGGCAATCCATTATTTGCCTAGGAGACCTGCTAGTGGTTTGAGATAGCTCATTAATGGTGGTCGGAGCAAATTCTACAGCTTGGCGCAGATCCTCATAGGAGATTTGAGTATCCTGTATGTCGTCATTTGCAGCCCTTTGTGTTCTTGGGTCACGCTCAACCCCATAAGCCCGTGAGACTTGATTTAGGGATGTCCATCATGACAAAACTGGTACGGCTTCAATTCAGGATGCAATTCAAAGTCTGCGGTAATTATTTCAACGCGCTCCTGTCCTCTCTTGCAGCGAAAGAACCAATGCAGGTAAGGCGATCGCACCATCATCAAACTATCTTTAGTTAAAACCTCAGCATCAACCATCCCATCCAAAATATACTTCGCGGCAGCGC
>JAGVDA010000527.1 GCA_020058975.1 Thermosynechococcus sp. WC_1
AGTTTTCCCCTTTTCAGACATCCTCTAAAACTTAGCCTCTAATTTCTTTAAGGGCTAAAGAATACAAAGACATAGCTGTAAGGCTTTGAAGCCTAATCATCTTATCAAAGATAAGCATGGCAAGGATGCTGAGACTAATCCCTTAATGGGGCACTGGTCTGGTAACGCTAATTTAGCGGGTGACTGTTTAGCGTTGCGTTGGTAAACAAATCGTAAAAACACTGCCTTGATCTGGCTGAGATTCTACGGCAATGGTGCCCTGATGCGCCTGCACAATACGGGAAACCAGATGAAGCCCCAATCCGCTGCCCGACTGCTGATGAGCGCCTTTGCGAAAGCGCTGAAAGAGCTGCGCTAGCTCTTGGTCAGAGATGCCTGGTCCCGTATCTCGAATTTCTACAATGACCTGATCTTGAGGGGCTGGCACGGTGACGCTAATGTCTATGGAGCCTTGCTCTGTAAACTTAATGGCGTTGCCAACCAGATTGGTGATCATTCGGCGCAGCTCTAGGTAGTCTCCTGAGACTTTTACGGCGGCGGTTTGGGGGGCAAAGGTATTGACGGTCAGCATTAGTCCTTTGCTTTGGGCAAGGTGCTTGAGTTCTTGCGCTACTTCTGTGGCAATTTCTCCTAGGCTGCACTCCATAAAGGTGAGAGTTTTTGCGCCTGCTTCATAGCACTGCACCTCAAGGAGGGTATCGACAATCTGCATGAGGTGATAGTTACTGCGAATCATGGCGGCGATCGCCTCATGCATGTCTGCCGAGAGTGGGCAAAACGCCTCTTGCCCAAACAGCTTTAGCATATTGTCTGCGGCGACCAGAGGAGTTCGCAGATCGTGGGTGAGGTGAGCAATAAAATCTTGGCGCTGAAGCGAAAGCTGCTCACGCTCGTCAATGCTGTGCTTAAGCCGGAGGAGCGATCGCACCCGTGCCGCCAGTTCATCCACATCCACAGGCTTACGCACAAAATCATCCGCCCCAGACTCTAGCCCTTGCACCACATCTGAAGCATGGTGCGCCGTCAGCAGCAAAATGGGGATGTAGGGCAGCTTAGGGTTTTGACGGATGCGGCGCGTAACTTCATAGCCATCCATCCCTGGCATCATAATATCGAGCAAAATCAGGTCGGGGGGCGGCAGTTTCTCCACTTGGGCTAATGCAGCGGCACCACTCGAAACTAGGATAATCTCATAACCCTCATCTTCTAGGATGGTTTCAATGAGGGCAAGGTTATCGGGGGTATCATCAACGGCCAAAATTCGATCCATGGACTTGCACTGCGTAAGGGTTGAAATGCCTGAGTTAGGGGCAGGTTTAGCTCGTCAATGCTTGTAATATCTCAAAACGCCTCGGCAAAACCTGCCCTTCTTTCCATATCACCCTGCTCTAACTCACCCTGCTCTGGATTGCCTTTCTCTGTATCGACTTCTACCCGTCGTGGTAGGTCAATTTGGAACCTAGAGCCTTGCCCTGGCTGACTTGTAACCGTAATACTGCCCCCCATCATTTGCACAAGAGTTTGGGTAATCGCTAAGCCCAAGCCTGTACCGGAATGTTTACGAGTATCGGTTTGATCGACCTGACGGAATGCCTCAAAAATATAGGCAATATGCTTTGGCGCAATGCCCAAACCCGTATCGTGAACCGTAATAGATAGGCGATCTGGCGAAATCTCGTGCGCCTCAACCCAGACTTTGCCAGTCTCTGTAAACTTAATGGCATTGGAAAGTAGATTAACTAAGACTTGACGAAGCCGAATGGGGTCATTAAACACGACTTCATTTGGCAGATTGACCTCAGTGGCAAGCGTCAACTGCTTTAGAACCGCTAAAGAGCGTACCTCATCGACAGTTGTGGTAATGAGCGTTTGTAAGTTAAAAGACTTTAGATTTAAGTCGAGGCGATTGGCCTCAATGCGAGAGAAATCTAGAACCTCATTGAGCATTTCTAAGAGGTTTTTACCGTTGGTAAAAATGCGCTGTACCATTTCGGTTTGCTTGTCGCTTAAGGCACCCTTACTGGGGCGCATGAGCATCTGAGAAAAGCCCAGAATGGCATTGAGAGGCGTGCGCAACTCGTGGGAGATGGTGGCTAAAAAGCGAGACTTAAGTTCTGCGGCCTGGATGAGCTGGAGGTTTTGCTCATAAATTTGCTGGCGCTGCTGCTCTAATTCTTGGTGTTGCTCAACGAGAAGGTCGTAGCTTTCTTTAAGACGCTGGTTGACGAGACTGGCCTGCTGTTCGGCCTGATGGACGCGCAGGGCATTGCGGAGCATTTGGGCAAGGCGACCTGGAGAAATTTTAGACTTAGCTAGGTAGTCACTCGCTCCGGCCTTCATAAGGTCTACTGCAATTTGTTCATCCCCTTGACCCGTCAGCACAATCAGGGGCGATAAAATCCCCTCGGCGCGGATGGCCTGAACCAGCGCCAGTCCATCCTGGTCGGGGAGGCGGTAGTCTAAAAACACGCAGTCGAAAGGCTGCGTCTTGAGGGTGGTCACTGCGCCTGCACAGGTATCTGCCTCATGAACTTCGGCTTGAACCTGTGCCTTTTTGATTGCTCGACGCACCGCCATGCGGTCTACTTCATCATCATCGACAATCAAAATTTTGAGGGGTGTACTATCAGTATCCATAGGCACCTACGGCATTTCACATAAAGACCAGTAGCTGTTGAGGGTTGCCATAGTCTGTACAAAAGGCTCAAAGGTGACAGGTTTTAGCAGATAGCCCGCCACGTTGAGGTTATAGGCCTGGACGCGATCACGGTCTTCTCCAGAAGTGGTCAGCACCACCACGGGCGTCGCTTTAAGGTCGGGGTCAGCGCGCAGCACTTGCAAAAATTCAATACCGCCCATTTTTGGCATATTAAGGTCGAGCAAAATGAGGCGACGCTCTAACGGCACCACTGGGCTTTGTCCTCTCTGGCTCTTCAGCATATCTAGCGCCTCTAAGCCATTGCTGGCAATAAATAAAGGGTTGCTAACGCCGCCTTTTTTAAATGCCCGTCGGACGTTCATTACGTCTACTTCATCATCTTCAACCAGCAGTACATTAATCAATCGGTCTTGCATCTTTTGTGAACTTAAGGTTTTATTTTCGTGATGGCGCATTTGTAGATACATCAGGCTATTCTGACTCCTCGTACTGATTTTTGCTACTAAAAGGTTTTTTTAAAATCTCTTAATATAAATCTTACAAAAGGCTTCAGTTACTGGGTTCCCTCTAAAGCCAGAGGTTTAGAGGAATTATTGTATTGAAGGGGAGACTTAAGCCAAGTAAATCGGAAGGTTGCCCCTTCGCCCTCGGTTGACTCTACGCGGATGCTGCCGCCCTCGGTTTCGAGAATTTTTTTGGTAATGGCTAAGCCAATGCCGGTTCCTTCTTGAACATCACGGGATTGGAGCGTTTGAAAGATGGTAAAAATTTTGTCGTGATACTGCGGGTCAATGCCGCTACCATCGTCTTTAATCTCAAACTCATACCAGCGACCCTGATCGGTCACGGAGACTTCAACGTTGCCGTCGGGACGAGGATGATGTTTATGGGCGTTGTCGAGTAAGTTTGAGAGTACCTGCTGGAGTGCCAGTCGCCGCGTTTTAATAATGGGCATCTCTAGCCCTATCGAAATGGTGAAGGTGGGGGGTGGGGCTAAGGTATCAATAATTTCTTCTAGCAGTGCCCGAATATCTACAGATTCAATCGGGACATGTAGTCTACCAATACGGGAGTATTTTAGCAGCCCATTAATAAGCGATTCCATCCGGTACACTCGGCTGCGCAAGAGGTGAATCTGCCGCTTGTTTTCTTCGGGCAGCTTTTCGGCAAGGTCTTCTTCTACCCATTCTGAAAGGCTGGCGATCGCCCTCAACGGCGCTTTAAGATCATGCGAAGCCACATAGGCAAACTGGTCTAACTCTTGATTGCGCGACTGAAGCTCGGCAATGGTTGACGCTAATGTGGTGTTGAGATCAGTCAGCTCCTGGGCGCGCGCCTGAAGCTTTGCAGCAGCTTCTTGTTGCTCAGTAATATCTCGAATAATGACGATCATTCGCTGATCAAATGCAATTTGGCTAATGGAAACCTCTACCGGAAAAGATTCGCCATTGATTCGCCGTCCAGTCGCCTGCCACTGCTGCACGCCCTCAAGCAGCTTTTGCTGCCAGTAATCTTGACTGCTATAGCTTTGGTTTAAAGGCAGTTCATTGAGCAGTAAGGAGAGGTCTTCATCTACAACCTGAGCGCGCGTGTAGCCGAAAATTAAAGTGGCGGCGGTATTAATGCTTTCAATGCGAGCCTTGTGATCTAAAACAACTACGGCATCTACTACGTTAGAAATAATGGCTTCAATCAGATTTTTACTTTGCAGCAGCCGATGCTCTCGCTCAGATAAATTGCGATCGAGCCGACTAAATAAAACCAAAGTGAAAAATGATCCGATGGCGCTAACAGCCGCAACCGCCCACAGCAGAATCTCATTGAAATTGCGCTGAAACTGTAGTTCATCTCGACGCATCTTTAGCAGAGACTGTTCTTGTTGCTCAAACTGCGTAAGGCCAAGGCGCAGCCGATCCATTTCGGTTTTACCCTGCACCACTAGACGATTAATGCCACTTGGGGACAAGGATTTTGAGTCTGACTGATTCGTCAGCTCAACCAGTTCAACCAACGTGCGAACTCGTTGCTGAATCATCTGGGTAATGTTTTGCAGTCTTACAGTCTGCTGGGGATTGTCAGAAACAAGCGCTTGTAATCGTTTAAGGCGAGTAGGCAGAGAAGATTGAGCCATGTAATACGGCTCTAAAAACTCAGGACGCTGGGTAATGACATAGCCGCGTACACCTGTTTCGGCATTGAGTAGACCTGTTAAAAGCTGGTTGTTCTCTATTAAAACCTCGTTAGTGTGGTCAATCCACTTTTGAGATTGATCAATGCTGTACCTGAGCCAGCTAAAAACACCCAAAGATAAAATCAGACACAGTAACGGAACGGCAATGACAATAAATCCCTGCCGACGGATTGAAAGTCTATGCCAAGGCTTAATTAGATTTTTGAGTGAAAGGCGCTTGGGCATTTTAGAGCTAGGTGACTGAGAGACAGCGGTTTTTATTTAGAGTCAGGGATTTAATAACTCAGAGAAGTGGTAAGAAGCCATGCGCTTTACACTCCCTTCTCCCCTCGTGGGAGAAGGAGAACATGAATGGATCTAACTCTTGCTCCCCTCTCCCGCTCTGGGAGAGGGGTTGGGTGTGAGGTTCTTAGCTTGGAGACGATTAAATCCATGATCTTTACTGCGATTTAGGCCAGGTGAAGTAAAAAGCTGTCCCCTTTCCTAGCTCAGACACAAGACGTATCGTTCCTTCTTCGGTTTCAACAATCTTTTTGACAATGCTCAAACCAATGCCAGAACTGTCTTGGCTATTCTGAGGATTGACGGCCTCAAAAATCATAAAAATTTTGTCGTGATGCTCTGGCGCAATGCCAGGGCCATCATCTGCCACCATGAATTCATAGAAATCACCTTTATCTTGGCTTGAAATCTGAATTAGCCCGTCTGGTCGGTTGTGGTGCTTGATGCTGTTGCTGATGAGGTTGGCAAACACCTGAGACAGCAGCAGACGCTTGGTTAAAAGGGTTGGCAGGTCTTGTGCAATCTCAATCCTGAAAGGATGGGGTGGATCTAAAGAATCAATCACCTCTGTCAATAGTTCTGTTACGACCACTGGCTCAATGTCTGCGTCCGTTCGCCCTGCCCGTGCATACTCAAGCAGACCGTCAATCATGGCCTGCATGCGGTGGACGCGATCGCGCAGTAGCTTCATCTGCTGCTGGTTATCTTCTGAAAGTTCGCCTTCAAGATCTTCTTCAATCCATTGAGAAAGGTTAGAAATTGCGCGCAGTGGCGCTTTTAAGTCGTGGGACACAATATGGACAAAACGGTCTAGCTCTTGATTGCGCTCATCTAACAGCACCGCTGCTTGAGCCAATAGCCCATTGAAATTAGACAATTCACGGGAGCGTTCCTGTAGCTGGGCTTGAGCTTGTTTACGATCATTAATTTCTTCAACCACCGAAATAAAATACTGGGGTATGCCAGTGCTAGCCGTTGAATTTTGACTATCCTCCGTTGCTTCACGTACCAAGGATGCCGTTAATTCAATCCAAACAATCTCCCCCGATTTATGGAAATAGCGTTTTTCCATGGAATAGGTTTGAATTTCTCCCGCCAGAAGCTGGGTCATGAGGGATAAATCTGCCGCTAAATCATCAGGATGAGTGATGTCTTGAAAGGTTACTTCTGTCAACTCTTCAGATGAATAACCCACAATATCGCAGAGCTTCTGGTTGACCCGCAGCCAACGACCTTCTAAATCGACATGGGCAATGCCGACTGCGGCCTGCTCAAAGGTGGCTCTAAACTGCTCTTGGCTTTGTCGTAATGCGTCTTCATACTGCTTGCGATCGGTAATATCTAGGGCGGTACTAATGATTAAACGTTTGCCATCGGGCAGTTTACCTAAGGGGGCAGAGGAAAAATCCCAAATTCGGGTTTCGCCACTGCGCGTTCTGATAATAAATTCACCTTCTCTAATTCTTTTGTCGATGCTATAGAGATCTTTAATCCGAGTCTTAACCTGCTCTTTGCGCTCTCCATAGGCTTTCTCGATCCATTCGTTTACGGTCGGAATTTCTTTGGACTCGTAACCCGATAGATCAGTCCAAGCCGCGTTAATTAAGACAATTTCTCCATCTTCAGCATGCAGAATAATGGGTAGCGGTGAATCTAGGATGGCGCGACGAAAGCGGTCTTCACTGCCGCGCAGCGCATCTTCGGTACGCTTTTGATCTGTAATGTCTCTCACTACACCAATCATACGGATGGGGTTGCCTACGGCGTCGTAAAGAAACCGCCCTTGGGCATCAATCCAGTGCAGGCTGCCATTAGGCCAAACAACGCGGTACTGAAGGGTTAGGGGCTGATGGTGATCCATTGCCGCTCGGGTGGCTTCATGAATCCACTCCAAGTCATCAGGATGAACGCGGCGCTCCCAGTCAAAGTAATCTCGATTGGGGGTTCCTGGCTCGTAGCCAAAAATGGCCTCATGACGCAAATCCCAAAGGGTTTGATCGCTCACGATATCCCAGTCCCAAGTCCCCATCTGGACTGCCTCTAGCACTAAGGTAAGGCGCTCGGTGTAGGCGGCTGTTTGGGCGATCGCCATCTCTGCCTCTGCCCTAGCCTGCTGCTCGCGCCCCAATAGCTCTTCGTACTGGCAGTTGATGATCTCTAGTTGGGCGATCGCCGCTTCTGCCTCTGCCCTAGCCTCCTGTTCGCTGACTAACAGCACTTCATTTTGAAAATTTTTGGCCTCCAGTTCTGCCGTGCGTTGGGCGACTCGCTGCCCCAGCGATTCATTTAGCCGTAATACTTCAGCCTCAGCCTTTTTGCGCTGGGTGATATCACGCCCTTCTGCAATCAGCAAAACGGTATTATCGGCTTCGTCTAAGATGGGCTTTAGAGAAAAGTCGATGGTCACAATCGCATCGTGTGCGCCGAGAACCTCTACTTCATAGCGGACAAATTCTCCGGCTACGGCTTGGGCGATCGCCTGTCGAAGCCTGCCCTGAATCTGTGCTGACAAACCCCACCACGGCGCTTCCCAAAAGGGTTTTTCAATCACCGCATCTGCTGAAAAACCGCCAAAGTCTAGCGCCGTTTGATTGGCCTCAATCAGCGTCCCATCTGGCTCTACTAACCCAATAAACTGAAACGTTTGGTTAAAGATGGCGCGAAACCGACGTTCGCTATCTCTGAGGGCTGCCTCTGCCTGCTCTTGCTTCGTAATATCTCGCATGGCAACCATTGCACCCAACTGGTGCCCGTCAGGATGCAGAATCGGCCCACCGCTGGCGATCAGCACACGCGCTTTCCCGTGCTTCGGCACAATTTGCATCTTAGTGCCGCGCACCTGTTCGCCTTTGAGGGCGCGAAACAGCGGGATGTCTTCTTGCCGCATGGGGGTGGCATAGTCTGCGCCGTAAAGGTCATAGTGGTCAGCCCAACGCTCGGCAGGGAGTGGTTCTGCGGGTAGCCCATGAAATGTTTGGCTGGCGGCGTTAA
>JAGVDA010000002.1 GCA_020058975.1 Thermosynechococcus sp. WC_1
AAGTTCTTGAGTTAAAATTTCAACCTTTTCTAAAGCAGATTCATATTTTGTCTTTATATTTTTAAACTCAGTCTCAAGTGTTTGAATTTTGTCGCTAGCTAATGGCTCCACCATCTCAAACCCCACCGCATCCACAGGCTTATGCTCATTGCCGTTGGTTGCCACCATTTCCAAAACCTTCACAGGCTCCCAAACCCAGCCCCCACCGCGAACAGCCTCATGTACTGCTCGATATCCCGACACTGGCTTGCTTTTCTTGGCTGCTCGACAAATTACTAAAACCTCGTCAACCTGACACGTATCCACACCATTACAAATCGGACAAACTGACATCGCTCAAAAGCTCCATCACGAGTGAGGTTGGGACAATCCCAAGCGTTAATAAAAGGTCGTAATCAGGCTGATACAGATCGTCAAGAAGCTGAGCCGCATACGAGTCGTAGGTGGCTAAACTAATCTCGCTTGGTGCAACATACCCCTCCGGTTGACGGATCCCAGATATCTTCCTTTTGATGGGTTTGGGATGACGATATGGTTGCGTAGAATCTAAATTGACAATGCCATATCGGTCGGCGAGAAGACGAACGGCGGCACCAAACGTAATGTCATGGGTTCGCTCAATGAACCGGATCACGTCGCCACCTTCGCCGCACCCAAAACAAAAGTACAGGTTATTATCCACAGTAAAGCTAGGGCTGCTCTCGTTATGAAAAGGACACAGCCCTTTGAATCGATCTCCTGCTAAACCATTTAACTCAATTGTTTCGCCAACAATTTCGACGATGTTCGCAGAGGTGCGAACATCGTCTATAAATTTTTTGGAAAACATAGACTATGCTGCCGACCGCAACACAGCGAGCTTTGGCTCTAATGTCTTAATGAGCATCACAACTGCCCCAGTCTTGGAAGCACCAGTTTTTTCACAATATTCTGCCAGCAACGCATCTAGCTCTTCAGGGAGGCGAACCTCTAATCTTGTTGTCATACGGGGGTTTTCGTAATTTGCCGTACAAGCTTAACGCATCTACCCCCACTCGTCAAGACATTTTGCGCAAATATCATTTTCAAGCAAGACATAGTCATGTTGACGATGCATAAGGATCCCGCAAGTACGGCAAGAGATTGCGCCTTTGGGGAAGAGGAGGCGGTAGAATAGGGCTAAGATATTCATTTTTGAGAAGATAACAATGATCGAGAGTACACTTTTTCTTACCCTCAAGGCAATTGACATCCTCCCCATGTCTAAAGCCAGGGGTCTCTCGGAGGAAATTCGATGAATTTGGAGAAAAGCCACTGCTTTTGAAAGTTGCGCTGGCAAAACTCGATCCTTCCTTAGACATTCATTCGATAAAATATGTCTTTCGCATTCACCAGGACAAAGTTGTAAATGGTTTTTTGTTGAAAGCGTCAGGCAAAAAGCGACAAAACGGCATTCTTTGGATGGTTACTTCCGATGTCTCAATTTAGCGTCAAGTCCACTGACTATCAGCTTCTCGCCCAGGCGATCGCTGATGTCCGCAAAAATGGCATTTTGCTGATCTACCGTGATATCTATCGGCACATGCGCGAACGTACCGCCGACCGATACCGACGGGCAGCGCGCGAAACACCCTATGCCCGTGCCTCCATCGGAACGCGCCAAGCAGTCTCCGGCAGAATTCGAGGGAAGAATGCGCAGTTCGGTATCGACTCCGGCGCATTATTTAAACAAATTACCCAAAATGTCAAAATCGATGATCGCGGCATCTTTATATATAGTGACCTTGCCTACTCCGCAAAGGTGATGGAGCTTTTTGCGCGCAAAGGCCCATTTGCCCCAGATAGCCCACTCTTTGTTGACGACGATGACCTCAGCTTTATTGGCGCAGTGATTGCTAAGCGCATTCAGCAAGCGATTGAAGATACTTTGGCGAAATCAATCAACTGATATTGCAATATCGAAATTTCGATGTTAACATTTCGATATTGCAACTTAGAGGTTTTTGCTTTGAATAGCGTGTGTCGATCGTTTTCTTGTCCTTTCTGGAGTGAAGGCCATCGCGCTGAGCCTGGAGCGCCAGTTGGTGGCTATGGTTGTCAACTTTTTGGCTCTGCGCTTCATTGTCCTGTTTTTCAGGTCAAAGGGGTTTCTGCAACCGAATATGAGCTATTTGTGGACGATGGCGGCAGTCAAAATCGCGACACAATGATTGCTCTTGGGATAGCCCATTTAGTTTTCAAGAAAATTGAAGAGCCAGAGAATAGAAGTGCTCGGGCGATAGATCTTGAACTGAGCAAAGGAGAACTGGCATGAGACTTACAAAAATTTTCCTTCCACTGACATTGGGTGTTTTGCTAAGTGGCGCACCTGTTTTTGCCGCAGACTGGCAACCAATCTTCACCCCTGGGCAGGCGGTTTATATTGACCCTGCGCTGGTTTCCAGTAAGACGGCTCCGGTAACTTTTGGCGCTGAGCTGGAGAGGGAACTTAAGGTTCTTAAGGACAAGAGCGGCGTCAATTACTATGTCTGGGCGGTGCAGGCTAACAATGCCCCAATGGATAAGCCTTTGGGTGTTGCCAAGACTGATGAAGCGATCATGGCTTGGGGTGGGCAAGCAAGTTTTCCTAATGACAACTATGCTCTCATCGTTTGGGCTAGACGCGCTGAAAACCCGTCAAAGGGCGGGGTTGGCATTAATTTAAGCCTTGGGCAAAAAACGTTTGAGGTGAAGCCGTTTCTGAAGGGACGGATGCCGCAAAACCCTAAGGGTGCAATTCTCGCGATCGCCGATCACGTTTCGGACAACAAAATAGCTCAGGTCAATGAAGCTAAAGCATCAAAAGAAGTTGGCGCTTTTTTTAGCGCACTTGGAGCTATTTTATTGGTTGTCTTTGGGTGGCTTGCGGCAGCGTTAGTAGTCTGGGCATTAATTAAAGCATTGAAGCCAAACTTCCTTTACAAGAAAGAAGCTCAGGCTGCCGTCGAGAAATGGTCAAAAGCCGTAAAGAATGCCACTGATATCTATCTAGAGTTAACCTCTGATGATGTCATTGAGTTTTATTCGCTGCTGGCCAAAAGTCTAGAATCTAACCAAGGGAACAAACTTCAGGTTTCTCTTGATTTAGCGAAGGCAGAGATTTCAAGATTTCTGTGCATCTATGAAAAGTGCCGAGTAACGGGAGATGCCTTAGAAAAACTGCTGTCTGATTCAGAGTACAAAACAGTTTGTTTAATGATAGATGACGTTATTTACTCGGTTGATTTCGGTACATTGCCCATTGAGAAGGCTTCCATCTTCGGGGGACTCAATGATGTCAAGGAATATAAGGGCATCGATCTACTGAACGCTCTTGATAAGTCCATGTCGCATGTCTTGAGCGCTATCACCAAGGTCAAGTACGACAAAACCACGCCGGAGAAAGCCGTTGCCAATGTGTATGTGGAGCAGGACCTCAGAGAGCGGGAAGAAGCCGCTAGAACTTCTGCGACGGTTATTGTCGATAACTCAAGAACCTCTTATGGTTCAAGTCGTTCATCCCACCGCTCTAGCGATGATTCTTCATCTTCTAGCAGGTCTAGCGACAGCAGCAGTTCAAGCAGTGACTGGGGTTCTAGCGGATCCGACTACAGTAGCAGCGACAGTGGGTCGTTTGGAGGCGATTATTGATGAGGCTTCAGAACATAGTTGATGTGATCGCCCTTAATTGTTGTATTAAGGGGCAATTCACTCAATCCCAGATTGCTCAGCAGATGACTAACCTTCAACTCTCTGCCCATTCAGCAAGCGCATACAAGCGCTCAGTAACGAGGCTTCACCAACTTGGGCTGATTAAGCTGGTGCAGTCCAACAAAACGCGGCAGGGTAATACGAAATACTACGAGATTACCCAGGCTGGCAAGGATGAACTTAACCATGTAAGGACGGTATTTTTTTTGTGAACGATAAAGAACTGCACAAAATATTAGAAGCCAATCGAGAATACGCAGAGTCAGGAGGAAAATTTGGAGCACTCGCGAACCTTGAAAAGCAAGATCTGTGTAGAGCCAACTTAAGCAAAGCTATTCTTAACGGCGCTATTCTCAAAAATGCCAACCTGACTATGGCGAACCTAGAAGGGGCAGATCTGAGAAAGGCGAACCTAGAAGGGGTAATCCTGAATATGGCGAACTTCCCATTGGCGGACATGAGAAAGGCGAACCTAAAAGGTGCACACCTAGAAGAGGCATACCTACAATGGGCAAACCTATCTGGGACGAACCTGAATATGGCGAACCTGAAAGGGGCAGACCTATCTGGGACGAACCTAGAAGGGGCAGACCTGACTGGGACGAACCTGAATGGGGCTAACCTGACTGGAGCGGTTCTACGAGGTGCCAATTTAAACGACGCTATCATCAGCAATAGCCCCTTGCCCACTAGGGATGAATTGCTAAGACATCTAGTCGTCCATGCGCAGTCTGCTAATTTTAACCAAGCACATTGGTGCGGGACTAATTGCTGTCTCGCTGGAGCGGCGGGTTCTCTGATCAATAATCAGTCCGCCGGTGTGGCGCTCATCATGCTGGTGCTACCAGAGTTCGATACCAAGGTACTGTATGAAACAAATGCGAGGACTGCGATTACTGAACTGAAGAGAGCGCGACAACAAATCTACCCCAATTTAATGTGAGGAAAAGGGCTGAAAGCCTTGTAATGCTTAAAACACCGGAATTCCGATGTTTGATTTAAAAGCTTCAGCTTTTAAATTGGCCCCCTGCTCTCAACTTGAGTGCGGGGGGCTTGCTTTTTTAAAACCGACTAGCGCCCTTCTTTGCCCCATGCTCTCTGATATATCCGAGGAATTGTGATGTGGAGTCGCATTGATCATCCTTAACACCATTGGGGGCCGCCGTCATTTCATCCTCGTAGTCCAACAGCCACGGGGCTACTTCTGGCAAAAATACATTCCCCGATTCAATGGCTGGCGCTTCGTTACTGAATCGAACCATCTTTTCTTGCGTTGGGTTGATTGGGAAGACGTTCAATGTTGTTGATTTGCGTAGATGCTGAATCAGCCCGGTGCCAGACCCTTTGTCTTCAATCAGCACCACGTTGGGCTTCCACCTTGCACCTAAGTTGATAGCATCTTTGATTAGATCGGGGCTGCCAACTTTTTTGCGATAGACGTCAAGCAGGTAATATCCACTGGATGTCACAGCCCATGTTGTGCAGACGCTATAGTCCGAAAGCTGATTTGTCTTCTGCGCTGTATCCCAAGATTGAATGATTGAAGTTGGGTGAGCAGGAGCGGTGCCGTAGTATTTGAACCACTCCTGTTTGACAATGCTCCCTTTGATATCCTTGGGGCTTTGCTGAAATAATGCCTGGAAAAAGTAAGATCCGATTTTCTTGGCAATACGACGCAATTTCTCAAGGGGCCTCCGCTCTGGGCATAGCGCTTCCCCAGGGACCCTCCAGTCCGGCTCTATTGTGCAAGTCTTTGGAATCTTATATTGCTCTTCCTCTTTGATTGCCTCTAACGCAATAATGTGCCATTTCTCATGAGCTTCTGCATCTTCGTCTTCTTCTTGCTTCAGCAACCATCCTGCAAGATCATCGGCATTCCACCGAGTCATGATTACAATTATTGCGCCATTGGGATCTTTCTCTGACCATGGCTCTTCTCTGGTATAAAAAGTGGACTCATACCATTCTTTTTGCTTATCTCTAATGGTTGCAGATGCCGCTTGCTCAGCGTTTTTGAGAGGGTCATCTATGATTCCGCAAAAAAAACCTTTTCCAGTAAGCGGGCCTCCAACCCCAGACGCGAACAGACCGCCACCTTCTTCCGTTGCCCATTGCTTGACAGCATCTGTGTCATCTCTACAGACTCCGCCTGATTCTTTGTAGAGGTCTCTTGCTAAACGGCTATGGGTGTATGCCAAGTCTGCTGCATACGAACTGATCGATACCCACCATCTTGGATATCGAGACAGAAAATAGGCAGGAAATAGCTGTGTTGCTGTTTTTGATTTGCCATGGCGAGGAGGCATGAAGATCATTAACCGCTTAATTTTCCCGTCTGCAACATCTTGGAGTCGGTCAATTAATACATCGCAATGCCGATAAAAACGATATCTAGGGTCAACCTGTTTAATGAAACTCCTAAATGATTGCTTTTTTCGCTTCTTCCCTCCTTCAGTAGCCTTACTCTTCGGCTGGAACTTCGTCTTCAGTACTGGGGATGGCGGCGGCGCTACCATTAAGCCGGAAGATAAATGATCCATCCTCTAACTGCGTCCTTTCTCCATATAAACTCAACGTGGAAAGGGCGGCATTTAGATCGCTAAATAATCCTAAATGCCGCCCGAGGGCTTCCAGTGCTTTATTTTTGTCACTTGCTTTAACGTCTTTTAATGGCACATCGGCAAATGCAATTTTTGCGATTTCACTTAAGACTTTATTCGCTGTTATCCCCGTCGTTTTTCTACGTTCTGCTCTTAACTCTTCTAGATACCTTTGGATGCTTACATTTGTCAACAATCTTGATGCAGTTGACCTTGCTGTTCTTTTGCTGAATCCAGCAATAATTGCCGCCTCAGTCCCATTATCGCAAGCATCTAGTATCTCGCAAAATTTTTTCTGCTTCCCCGTAAGCGATTCAGAAGCGCTCAAAACTATGCCACCTTTTTAATCATAGGTTGTCTCAAGTTCAGTAATTTCCCATCCTTTGGACTAATAATACTAGCGCCATTCAGAACTAAGTCCATAATTTGCTTGGTCATACGAACATCGTTCATACAATAATCGATGACCTTGCCATAATTCCCTCGCTGCCAATCGACTGGAGCGAAAGC
Source organism: Thermosynechococcus sp. WC_1 (assembly GCA_020058975.1). GTDB lineage: Bacteria > Cyanobacteriota > Cyanobacteriia > Thermosynechococcales > Thermosynechococcaceae > JAAURS01. The sequence goes on from JAGVDA010000002.1 coordinate 6,819, forward strand.
CCCATGTCCAGTCTTTGATGTGCCGAAATTTGCCTTGCAAACGGCATCTAGTCCACTTGGAGAAAATCGTGCCCCATTTGCGTTCCAAATCTCTTGAAGGATATCGTAGGTCTTTTCTCCCGAGATATTCACGATTTCACATGGCTCTAGAACCGCATTGTCAAACTTTGCATTGTTGAAGCCAACGACCACTGAGCTGCCATGGACAAGGTCTCTAAACTCATCAAAGTTGTCCCGGAGAAAAACTCGATATCGGTCATCGCGATAATCATAGCAACCAATGACTGATACCCCCATCCCTTTGCAATCATGCCATCCGTTGCAGTACTCAATGCCATCCAACCGTTCGAGTGGATTTTTTGGGGGGATTGCCTTAATGATTTCGATATCGTAGATGATCACTATTTTTTCCTTTTAACAAACATAATTTCATATCCCATGGCGTTTACATAAGTTATAACGTCACGGATTCTGGTAACTCGCATCCCTCGCTCAATGCGAGAAATTTTTAATGCGCTCAATTTAGATGCTTCAGAGACCTGTTTTTGTGTAAGAGAATGGTCGCATCTAATCCTTGCCAATATTTCCCCAACCTGTTGTTCGACGCTCTTAGGAGACAACTTATATCCACCAGTGGATTAAAATATTCTCTATTTTTACCACAACTGATACTTTTTAGATATTCTCAGCGTCTAATTCAATGACTTTTCGCTGTAATTTCCTAGAAATTGAACGGTTCGACTCTGCCGATGGCGTAATGACGGTAGAGGCGATCGCTCGTCATCCTGGTGTATTGACCTATCACAAAAAAGATGGGTCAATTCGTCGTGAGTTGGTTCCTCCAGAGCTGTTGCGTGGGTTCGACAGTGCGGGAATGCCTCTTGCCGCAAAGCTGGCGGGCATTCCTGTTTCCAATGAGCACCCCAGCGCTTTATTCAAAACACTCCCTCAAGACCGTCGAGATGCCCTTAAAAAAGGTGATGTTGGCGAAGATGGCGTTGAAGTTTACACGGACGGACGCATTAAGGTGCGTTTTCATGTAACTGATGCTGCTACCCAGGATGATATTCGTTCTGGACGCAAAGACGGCGTATCCCTAGGGTATGAAGTCGGCGCAGTTGAAAAGAGCGGAGTGTGGGAAGGACAACGTTACGATGCGATGCAGTCTCAGCCGTTTGAAGCGGACCATTTGGCAGTAGTCAAATATCCGAGGGCTGACCAAGCACGAATTGTTCGTTTTGATGCTGAAGACTTTGGCTATCAAGTTTTTGATTCTAAAAAAGAGGTTCCTATGGCGACTATCCGGCTGGACAGCGGAGTGGTAATCGAGGCTGACCCCCAGTTGGTATCAGCTTGGGATTCACTCCACAACGACATGAAGAAGAAAGAGAATGACTTCATTGAACAAATGAAGGCGAAAGACGAAAAGTCCAAAGGCGAAAAAGAAGATATGGAAGAGGAAATGGACTCCCTTCGCTTAGCGTTAGCAGAAAAAACCGATGAGATGGATTCGGTCAACGAAACGCTAACCTTCATCCAAGCTCGCGTTGATGAACTTGAAGTAACGCCTACTCCTGTTATGGACGCAGATGAAGTGGCAGCTATTGTTAGCGATCGCGTCGATGCATGGTTGGATGTGGCTGCGGCAATCGGTCACTCTATCAATTTTGACGCCGCTGGCATTACCTTCGACCCCAAGCTTGATGGTGCTGACATTCGGAAATCGTTGCTTGCAACTAAGCTTCCTGACATGAAATTTGACGGGATGTCCGACGACATGATCAAGGGCTTGTACTTGGGTGTTCTCAAAACGCCTGCCGTGGTTGCCCCTAGAGTTGATGCTGTCCCAAGCTTGACATCTCAGCTTCAAGCCGCAGTTCAGCAATCGGTCTTGGCTGGGGCTTCTACTCCTCGCACTGATATGGCTCAGTTGCGAATGGATAAGCAACAACGTCAACTCGACCGCTCTCGCCAAAAAATTCACGCCTAGGAGTTCCAAATGGCTACACTCAACCCTAACAATTATGCGGTTCAAGGGCTAGGCACTCCCTACGCGCTCAGAATGCCGCCTGCCTTTCCTGGGCAAGAAGCAAATCAACGGGCATTGACCGAAGGATTCTCTCGTTTTAATACTGGCAGCATTGCTGTTCAGTCCATGAGCGATATGACCGTCGCGGGGACGATTGGCACTGCAACGTTCACATTGACGTTTTCGTACTTAGGCTTGCTGGGTAAAGCAGGGACGAAGATCATCACTCATGTTGCCACTGCTGGGCAAACTGCAACTGATGTCGCGGCTGCCCTGGTTGCAAAGATTAACGCTGACGCCGATGTCAATGATGTTCTCATTGCGAGTAATGTCGCTGGGGTTATTTCGTTCGCCCCCCGACGATTCCGAAAGGTAACGGCGATCGCTGGAGCCGCAACAGCAACAGCAACCCTGACAGCGGCATCTACAATCACTAGCGAAGCGACTCCCATCGAGATCCCTTACGGTTACTTTGTTGGTTCGTACCCTAATTTTGGGGCGAACCAATGTAGCGCCATCTCGACAGCGACAAACCTGACCATTCTTGGCCTTGCTCGTTATCGTGCCAATCGTGAAGCTGAATGGCCCTATGAGGAAAGTAAGACCAAACGTGGTTATCTTTCTGGGGCTGAAGTTGATATCCGCGCTAAGGGTATTTTCTGGGTTCCTGTGCCGACGGCAGTTGCCAAAGGCCCCGTATCGATCCTGAACGCTACGGGTCAACCTTGCGCGGCTGGAGCGGCTACATCAACCGTTGTAGCCAATGCAACCTATGTGTCTGCAACAACGGCGGCGGGGCTAGCGATGGTTTCTCTCAATCTACCTGCTGGAGTTTAAAAAATGGTTGTTTCTTACGGTTCTTTAGCTCCTCGCATGGATGACATGGAGGGAGTTTTTACCTTTTTCGCTCAACAGCTCACGGAGATTGACCAAGAATTGGTCATGATCGAGTATCCCGACCTTAAAGGGCGCATTCATTTCCCGCTCAACTTTGATGGTAATAATGCAACCCAAGGCCGTGAGTACAGAACATATGACCGCACTGGTCTTGCGCAGTTCGGACTTGGGTTCCCTCGCGTTGGCATCAACGCCACAGCGCGATACGCAACGGTTAAATCCATCACAGACTCGTTTGAGTACAATTTTCAGGAAATCCGCAATGCTCAAGCAGCGGGCCTTGGACTTGACTCGGCTTTGGCTGAAGTTGCTCACCGTGCAATCGCCGAGCTTGAAGACTACGCCATCTACATGGGAGACCCTGACACCAATACTCCTGGTGCATTCACCCATCCCAATTTCCCTATCCAGTTAGCCCCTTTCGCAATTTCTGACGCTTCTACAGCGACACAGATTTTTCGAATTTTCAATCAGCTCTTTAACCAGTTCCCCATTGCCACACGCGGTAAGCGCAAGGCAAATGCTTGCATCATGAGCACCCGCGCTCTGACTTACCTTGCGACAACGCCGTGGAACGAAACGAACTCTTCCAATATTAGTCTGCTCGACATGGTCAAGCAGGCTCATCCTCAGGTTGAGTTTGATGATTGTAACTGGTGTCCAGGTGCGGGAGATCAGGGCGAAGATGTCATTTTTGCTTATGAACGAGCCCCTCGCAATATGCACGTTTGGATTCCTCAAGACTTCGAGACTCTCGAAACCGTTGGGCCAACCCCTGAATATTCTTGGGTGACTGGTTGCCACGAACGATTCGGTGGACTTCAAGTCAGATTTGCGTTTGGTGCCATTATGTACGAGAAAGCCTAATCTATGCCTACTGTTAACTACTCTCCTGAAAAACTAACCCACACAAGGGCGACCCCCTTCCCCAAGATTGCGCCTTTTACTGCTGGGGATTTATTCCTTGGCAGTCCCGGCGTTCAGGTGGTTGATCCGATCATTTGGGAAAAGACCCTTAAGTCTCCTGAGTTTGGAGATCGCATCCAAGCTTACATTGACCGTGGTGTCTTAACAGTGATTGACAATACCGATCGCCCTAGCCTTGCATCACGCAATCCAACTGAGGCTATCACGCTTGTTAAGGATACCTTCGACAAGAAATTGTTGGACGGTTGGCGGGAAGATGAGGCGCGTCCTAGTGTGATCAAGGCTCTTGACGCCCAGATTGAAACGCTAACCCCTCCGACTAAAAAGGTTGCCTGATGGGGAGTATTTCCTACGATAATTTTGTTAGCACCCCAAAGTTCAAAGGGTTTAGCACCTTTGACACAGAGGCGAAAGAACTCATTGAGCAAATGCTTGATGAGGCTGAACAAGATATCAATGAAGATTACTACCTTTCAAAAACGGTTCGAGCCATCATGCTTTTGGCGGCTCATAAATACGAGTTATCCCCAGCGCGCCTATCGCTAGAAGCGTTAGCCGCTGGGAAACAAGTAGACACAAGGCTGTCGGCAGTGGGGGGATTGGCTTCTATCAGTGTTTCCCATGGGGCTAATAGTGCTAGCTTTACTCCTTACAAAGGGGACGGTCGAAAAGAGTATCTTGCTCGAACGGCTTGGGGGCAAGAACTTCTTGAAATTCAACGAACTTTACCAGTAATAGGATCTGTATGGTAAAAATTAATCGCCCAGTCGCCTCTCCTGTTGTTGAGCAGGATATTAGCCTTTCTCTTGCGTCGCCTATCCCCGCTGGGGATCTTTCTTGGATTGTTCCGCTTGTATTAGGAGGAGTTTCTCCGGTTCCAGTGGAAGGAGAAAAGAAAACAGCCCCTCCTATTCATCCTGCTGGAGTCAAGATCTCTTGCATGATTCAAGACGGTGGGACAGCAGGTAGTATCCTCAATATCAATGTTTTTTCTTGCGAAAGTGCAGGGTTCGCGATCGCCGCAGATAGCCCTGCAAATTTGATTGGGAGTTTTCAAGTCCCCCTAGACTTGGTTCTCCAAAATGCTAACGTCCCCCGCCCGTAGGAGTGCTCAAAAATGGCTGCTGATATTACAAATGGTATTAAGTCGGCTGCGGCGATGGCGCTCGTTGACAAATCGACGGGGACGGCACTCGTGTTGCAGGTGACGAAACAAATTAATTTTAATGCTGGCATCACCCAGGAAATCATCTATGGAGTCAATGAGCTTGGGACGGAGGTTCCTCTCAAACAAATTACTACCCGAGAAGACCCCACGTTCCAAATCACCTACGCTCGTAAAACCCTTGAGACTTTGGCGCAAGGTCTTAACCGTCAATGGACGAAAGCCGCAACTAATACCGCTGTTGATAGTAAGTGGGTACGGCAATTCACTCCCAATAGTGGCGATATTCCTGCGGTACTGACTGGTGTTGAAGGATTTGGGGTTTTGGCAGATGCGGTCGGCAGTGTCGGCAGCGTTATCCTCGACCAGATCTCTGAGAAGTTGACGCTTCAGACTTACGCAACTTTCACTCCAGCTACACCGAAATCTTTTGCCGTGGGGCTTAATGGTGCATTGAAATTTAGTACCGACGTAATCGGAAATCCGGTGCTAATTCAAATCCCCAACCCCAAGAATGGTCTCTTCTATCTAGGCGAAAAGGCATTTTCTAGCCTATCAATGAATATCTCGTTTATCATGGATGATTTCAAAATCGTCCGTATGATTTTCCCCAGCGCGTCAATTAGCCAGGATAATACCGCCATCAACTTTGCCGAAGGTGGAGTTCAGGCAACCTACCGAAGTTTGTTCGATGGGACTCGATGCGTCCCTTACGATCTGGTGTATGTCGGGGATGCCCGCGCCTGCTAAGTTTTTTGAGTTTACCTCCTAAAGTTGCCTCCCCCAGTAATGGGGGTTTTTTGTTGGGGAAAATAATGTATCAGATCGCCCGCCTAGAATTGGGTGCGTTGAGAAAAAGAAATCGCCTGGAATCATTCTCGATTCAATATAGACAGTTTGCCCAACCAAAAAACGAGGGGTTTTGTCGCCAACGCGAGATGTGCGTTCTTTTTTTGATAATTCAGGTTCAGCCATTTTTTCCCTAAATCTCAATCTCCACCCATTCAACTTTGCCATTATCAACCCGTAGTTGATTGATGCTGTCGCCACCCTCCCAAACGCAAGAGGCAACCAGGACTCCAGTACTATTTTTTAGGGCAGGCTCTAAAATCTCGCACATATCATATCCGCTTCCTTCGCCATACCAGTCGATTACTTTTACGTGAATTGCCCCGTCATTGACTGGGCCCTCAAGGAAGCATGACGCCATACACTGAAATCTCAGCCAAGTATCATCGATCTTGGAAAGCATCTTGGTTGGATGCAGATCTTCCCTCGGATGCACATACAGACTATCTACTGAGACAACTAAGTCTTTTAGGGTTTTCACTTTGAAAGTGTCGATGTTATAGCTCATTGTTTAACGCCTATTTGTGGTATTCGCATCCAGTACTCGATTTCGCCATCATATCGACTGTAATCTACATTTTTCTTGCCCACTCTAACTTGATACCAATGCCCATCCATGTATGCTCCACCCACTGCGCAACCAGCTCCTTTAGGCCAAAACAAAACTTGCTCGTACTGGTCGGGAAGCTCTTCAGATGGTCGCTTGGTCAGCTCATCACGATCAAAGAGAATGAATGCCCCAGAGGGGATGTTAATCTCACTCATTTTTTGATTTCCTCCTGATCGCAAAATTGTTCTATTATCCATGCCGCCTGTGCATCCACGGTTCGTTTCTCCTCTATCGCCATATGTGTGAGACTGTTCAAAACCCCTGGGCCTACCTCAACAGTCAATGCGCCCTTGGGTCGCGCAAACTCAGCCTTGAGCACTTTCTCTATGAAATAACCTCGGCTGCGCCCTTTCCTCATTTCATCGACCTGCCCGAGCAGATCGTCATCAAGCAATGCCCATACTCTTGTTCTTGACATTTATAATTGTGCAATATTTGTGATGCATTTGTGAAAATAGTATCACATGTTTTGAGTGGATATGATATTGTCTTTTTAGGCACTGGAGGAACAAATGCAAAAAGCTAATATTATCAAGGGGTACAGCCTTGATGAAACGAAATATAAGCGAATTTGCGCTGTATTAGATACAGAAGGCGAAGATTTCCCTTCTATTATGGTTGACGATTTTGAATTGGTTTTGGGTTGGTTCAACGCTGACAAGTCCTTGTCAGATGCTAATGCTAAAGCCCGATATGCTGAAATTTTAAGCAGTCGTGAAGATTCTGGGGACGTCAATGACGTCGTAGAGCAGGCTCTGGAAGTCGCTCGTGAATTGGTTGAAGAAGAACTTGTTGGGATGGTGTCCGATACGGCGCGGGTCATAGATGACATCAAACGTCAGTATTATGCTGGCATTTATGCGATCGCCGGCAATGTGGTTCGTCGTGAGCTTCAATCAATGAAGAAGTACCCCGTCTTCGTTGAAGAACAACCTGCATTACCGGAGGGACAGGGGTGAAAAACGTACAAAGGCTCCGAGATCCCCCTGATTTCGTAGCCTTTCTCTAAAAGAACCCATAAAAAGCAGGAAAAGACATGTTCGAAATTTTGTTTGCATCGTTACAGCTCTCTGCGCAACCAGTATTGATTGCGGAAGGGAATAGAATGACCCGTCCAGCCATTGAGCGTCGGTGGGTCAAACCCATGCCAAAACCTGTGGAACCACGCAGCCGATGGGGTGGTCCCATTCGCAAAGTTGAGCAACGCAGAACAATTGTTCCTCGCGTAGTCAAAGTTGAGCAACGCAGAACGATTGTTCCTCGCGTAGTCAAAGTTGAGCAACGCAGAACGATTGTTCCTCGCGTAGTCAAAGTTGAACCTCGGAAAGTGGTCGTTCCTCGCCCACTCAATGTTGATCGAAAATAGATGTAGACCCCGCACATTAAAATCTTAATGTGCGGGGAAGGAGAACCATGAAAGTTGAAATCCCTCAAGATGTTGAAAAAGCAATTGCTGATGCGCTGAAAGATGTCGGGCCAAATGCTGTCCAAGATTATATACAGCAAGTGCGTCGGCATATTTCGCCTGAAGAAATTCGGGAAAAGGCAATGCAATTGCTTGATTCCGAGGAGCTGCGGAAGCAAGTGGCTGTCCAACAGGTTTTTTTGTCCTTGGATCTCTACGAGATTCAAATGGCGAACTGGGGAGACATCCTCAAGTCCACCAAAGAGTCTCTTGAAGAAGTCTTGGCTTTACGAGTTTTAGAGATTAAGTCTGCTAACGAGAAGGCCAGAGTGCTTCGAGAAGTTGAACTAGCTGAAGTTTTGCTTCATAAGACCAAGGCGGAAGAAGACTGGGATATTGCACTACTTCGGTTCCGTAAGATAAAGGGGCATCTTATTGTGGGAGCGCTCCTGCTCGTCATTGGCGTGTTCATTGGGCAGGCCGTGGAGGGGTATAAAAATCCAGTTCAAACTATTCATCCTAAAGGGAGTAAGAAATGATCCGTCTTAAACGTTTTATCGTCTGTTACAACCAATCCATCATTGCCTTCACGACGGCTCTTTATGCTGTGCTAATCAGCAGTCCATCAGTGATGGCCTGTGTGGGCTTTGGCTGTGATGCTGCTGACTACCTGAAGTCGAACACGATTGTGTCATCGGCTGGACAATCAGCCGTTGATTTGATCACGTTCCCATTCTTCATTATTACGGCGATCGTCTTTTTCATCATTTTTGTGGTGATTGCCGTCACGATGGGAGCCTTCGCCGAAGGGCGGGATTGGGGTTCTGGTCTGATCAAACTGGTCGGATTGTTTGGCGTGGCAATGTTTGGTGCGGCGCTAATTACCTTTATGGTTTCCGGCACATTTGGCGGGACTGGTGGCGGAGGCGCGGTGGTACCGTAATGAGCGAACGCACTGAAATCACGTACAAGGCCGCTTACTCCAGGGCACAAAAGGCCATCATTCCTGTCGACTTGATTTTGCCAGTGATTGGGATTGTTGCTGGACTGGCCATCCCATTTGTTTTATTTAGTTCTATGGGGATGAGGCAAGACCCCTTCCTTTACGTGATTCTCGGTGTTGTTGCCGTCGGAGCATACATTATGCTCCTGTACGGGAAGCCCTGGAAAAAGTTAGGGAAAATGCATAAACCCAAGAAGGTTGTTGTCGCTAATGAGACCACCCCCACTCAGGGGGTCAAGGCTCCCATTGGCAAAAGGAAGCGCCAAAATTTTCAGAAACAGGTTGAAGTGGTGCATCCCATCGAAGACTTGGTTCACCTTGCGAAGCTTTTGCGCGTTCGACTTGAAGGGGAAGATTTTGGAGCGTATCTTCAACAAAATTCATTGGGACAACTAGTTGTTGTATGGGTTTTTGACTGCGGGGGCATACCCTACTCTCTCTCGGATGAGCAATACAATGTCATTGCTCAAAAAATCCAAGAGGGACTGGCTGATTTTTCCAGATCAGGCATGACGGACACCATTACGCTCGACGCAGAGGTGCGAGCCGATGATCAGGAGGCGTTGCGCCAAACGGAGGAGTTGCGGAAAAAGACATCTATACCTGAAGACCTTTTTGTCCTTGACGGTATTGATGCTCGAACGAAAGACCTGACTCGCGCCGGACTCATTGCCCCAAGGTCGCTAAGGATCTATGCAACCACTAACCTAGCCCAATTGGGTTACGGTGGCGATGACATGGATTTGTCTGACAAACTCTCAGCCTTTCTTGATAGCACGCTTAAATCCTCGGTTGAGGAGAACAAGGAATTAAAAGAACAACTTGTAATGGCCTACGAGCAAGGATTTAAGCGATGGAAACGGTTGATTGAAAAGAAGCTTGAGCTTCCCATCAAAACACTTTCCATAAAAGATGTTTGGCAGATTGCTTGGAATGAAGTGAATCCTGGGGAAGCGCCAATTCCTAATAACACAATGACTCTTTCAGGGGAAGCATTGATTTCCCACAAATCATTTGATGAACGGCGGTTAAGTAGTCTTCTATTCCAAGATGGGCCTCCAACGTTAGGCAAAAATTTTGTCTATTTGCCAGCGAGAAAGGAGTACTTGGGATATTGCGTGATGGTCAAGACTCCTAATCGGAGATGGTGGTCAGATGATCGCAAGACTCAACTGGCCTATGGTTCGGCGGCCATCAATAACCCATCTGCATTAAACACTCGAATTTTAGTGCAACTCTCAACGGTGGATCCTGAGAAAGCTCAGTTTGCCGCTGATTGGCGCGTTAAGTCTGAAAATTCTAATCAGGATTGGCATCGAAAGAGGGGGACGATTGATGTTTCCTCAAATGTAATGTTTGACGATGCCAAGGAAGCTGCTACCGCCAAAAAGAAGGGAATTGCGTCTATTAAGTGGGCCTGGGTTGCAATGATTTCACGTCCATCCTACGTTCAACTTAATGATGCGATCGCCTCTTTTACTGAACATTCCTCGTTTACAGGCAAGACTATTCTTCGAGAGCAGGGGTATTGTGATGAACTTTGGCTAGGGTCTGTCCCTAGTCTGAGCGCACACAAAATGCTTCAGAAAGCGACTAAAGGGAAAACAACTTTCTGTAATTTCGAGCGCCGTCTTGAGGACGATACACCCTTCGCAGTAGGTGTACTGCCGATAATGAAAGAGCACCTTGTTCACGGCAAGGGCTATCAAATGATTTCCCGGTTAAAACAACCAGTTTACGTGGATCCGTGTGGCAAGCGGCCCCACCTCAACTACATAATCTTGGGCGAAAAGGGGTCTGGGAAATCCAAGCTTATCCAAGGGATTGGTAAAAACTTCATGATGCAGGGTGGGCGGCTGCTCATTATTGATGGAGCAAGATCCGATGGATCCGGATCCTTCGATGAATGGACACGGTATGAGCCTAACGCGGCTTACTTCAACCCAAATCGAGACGCTTACAACATCTTTGACGCTGTTGACCGCCGCTATCTTGTGCCTTTTGACCCAGAGGATCCAGACTCCTTAGATGTTTGGGGCGGCATCGAAGGTTTTTTGATCAGTTCACTCAGCGAACTATCCTATCAAGGAACGAACCCAGAGATAGCTGCAAAGTTTAGACAACTGCATTCTTATTTTGTTGGGGAATTTTACCTCAACCCCGAAATTATGCGGCTCCGAGATGCAGCTTTTGATGAAGGGCTGGGCAGTGATGCATGGCAAAAAATGCCAACATTGCATCATTACCTTGACTTTCTCTCTATCGAAAATCTGCCTCCCAAGGTTCAAGAGTACGTTGACCAAGATATTTTGAAAAAGGCCAAGGCTGCTATCTACTCACTATTGCAGCAGCGGCTAGGCAAGGCGATCGCCCGTCCTACCAACGTAAATTTTGACAATGCTAGGCTCATCGTTTATGCCATGAGTGCCATTCGAGAAGACGACATGCTTCCCCTTGGCATTGCAATGACGGGAAGTATTATGGCTCAGACCAATAAGCCGGGATTAAAAGGGCTCGTGTTTGAAGAAGCTGCAATTAATCTGCGCCATAAAGTTTTGTCGTTAGTCGCGGCAGAAGGCTGGGCGCAAGGACGAAAACGGAATCAGCATTGCTTTTGTGTTTCTCAAGACATTGCGCCAATTGTTGAGTCACCAGCGGGCAACGACATCCTGAAGAACTCTCCGGTCTACGTCGTCGGAGCCATTGTGTCTGGAGCAGTAGATCTGATCGCAGATAAAGCCAAGATTTCTCGTGATGCACTTGTTCAATGTACCGAAGCATCATTTTTCCCAAAAGATGACGAATTTGGACGAAATTTCTTGATTGCAACT
>JAGVDA010000139.1 GCA_020058975.1 Thermosynechococcus sp. WC_1
CACCGCGCGGGATATTGACCGCTACAAGATGCATCTCAAGAGTTTGCCCTCTAAGCGTGGTGGTCAGCGAAAGGCAGCGACGATTAACCTATCTTTATCGGCACTACAGAGCATTTTCAAGTGGCTAAGTGCCCGTGACTATATCGGCAAAGACCCGATGCTGTTGATTGAGAAACCAAAGTCAGACCCCATCGTGCCAAAGGAATGGTCGCCGGATGAAGTGAAGGCACTTTTTGATGCCACGACAAAGCGGGGAGAAACAGAACCCCGCGATCGCGCTTTACTATGGGTGCTGCTGCATGGTTTAAGGGCGCGGGAATTGGAAGCGCTGAATGTAGGTGACTTTGACGGGCAACGGGTAAACATCCGTGAAGCAAAAGATGACAGCGTGGGCCAGGTGCCATTGCTGCCGGAAGCCGTGGAGACGTTGGAGGTCTACCTAAACTTTAGGAGCTGCTGGGGTGAAGTTGTAGAGCCAGAGTCGCCGTTGTTCTTGTCTGTGTCGAACAATAGTAAAGGCGATCGTCTGGGTTATTGGGGTATCTACAATGTCGTGAAAGAACTGGCGGAGATTGCTGGAGTGAAGGATGCTCATCCGCACCAAGGGCGGCATACGGTTGCGACGGAAATGGTATCGCGGGGGATGGATCCATTATTGGCGCGACAGATTACGCGGCATAAGTCAGAGAAGAGTTTTGAGCGCTACAGTAAGCGATCTCTACAGAAACAGGCTGAAGCTCAGTTTAAGTCGCTGATGGGGGAGGGGTGAGAGAGGGAGGTTACGCCTGAGTTGGTGTGGTCATGGCGATCGCCTCAGTGTCAGTGGTGCGTGAGTTGCGGGGGCTGGAAAGGTGCAAGCCTGTGTCACTTGAGCAGATGCTGGAGTGGGGGTATTGAGGAGGCGTCACCAGTTACAGGCGGCACGAGCTAGCTTGCCGCCGACAGTGTTGGATGAAAGGTTGGTCATCCCTGTTTCCCAGCCCCAGTTATAGGCCGTGACGTAAACTTGGTATGGACTACAGGATGCGATCGCCCAATGCCAATTGCGATCTTGGTCTGAGGAAATCTTGAAAAGTACATGTCGCCAGCCTGATTTATTCATGTATTCTTTGCGATTTTCTAGGTCGATTTGATAGGTGCGTCCGTCATAGTCGCTTGTGACAACTGAGACTAATCTTTCGGCGGTGGCTATGGGGGCTAAGCTAAGGACGGAGAATGCAGCAAAGGCAGTACCAATCAGTAATCGCTTCATGGTTTTTTACTTTCTGTAGGGTGAATGAAGGTTTAAGGCATTAATCGTTTCTGATGAGTTCATTCTTTCAGGCGAATTCTAGATTGAACATTGAAGATGGATTGAATCTGAAAAACCTAATGAGAAAGAGGGTTTTAGGCTTTCGATGGATGACGAACACCACAACAAAATCCAGATTTTGCATTGATGGGTAGATGGGCTTTCAATAAATTTCAATCTTTTTTAAATCGTGATAGGAGAGCAAATCCAGTATCTTGGTGATTAACCAACGAGAGGGTTCCTGTATGAACGGTAATGGGTTGGCGATGAACGATGGTGTTCTTAAAATGGCTAGGGGTATGGACGCGGCGCTTCTGAATTCGAGTTATCCATTTTTGGATGTTCAGGAGCCGGATGGTAAGAAGTACAGTCTCTGGTTTGGGGATATTTTGGGCGGTAAGCCGGATCAACACCGCATTACGATTGGGCGCGGTGCTGAGAATGATATTGTTTTGCCTGATCCTCATAAGAAGGTGTCCAGACGCCACAGTGTGATTGAACGAGAGGGTGATCGCTGGTGGGTAACTGACGAGGGCAGTGCGAATGGGACATTCTTGCGGCAGATTCAGGGCAGGACGGAACTAGATGTACGGGCTGTGGATACGGTGTTGCTTCAGGATGGCGATGTCATGTTGATTTTGGGGAAATTGACAGCATCTGAGCAGCCTGTCTTTTGGCAGTTGACGTTTCGCGACCCGAACGTGACCGAGCATGTGGAGGGGTTTCAGGCTGTCGCTGATGTTGAGTACTCTCTGGTTCAGCAGAAACTATTTAAGGTGACGCGGCAGAAGAGGGCGGAGGTTAAGCTCAGTCCGCAGGAACGTAATTTGGTTCACTATATGGCGCAGCGGTGTTTTGAAAATAACCTTCAACCCACGGTATGCGGTTATGAGGAGTTGATTCAGGCAATTTGGGAGGAGGCTTTTGGTCATGTGCCCAATGAGGTAAACCGTTTAGTTTGGAGCTTACGGGAGAAGATTGAACGGGACTCTGGAGAACCCCAGTTTCTGAAGACGGTGCGGGGGCAGGGTTATTTGCTCGATATTAGAATTCAATAACTAGGAGATACTTATGCCGCAAACCTGGAACGTCGGCGATACGATTCTTGACCTGTATCGCGTTACTGATATCCTTGGTGAGGGTGGTTTTGGCAAGGTCTACAAAGTAAGACACCAGGGCTGGAATCTGGATCTGGCCATGAAAATTCCCAAGCCAGAGATTATCAGTGCGGCTGGAGGGGTAGAAGGTTTTGAGCAGGAAGCGGAAACTTGGGTGAACCTTGGACTCCATGCCCACATTGTCAGTTGTTACTATG